>DATFAW010000028.1:0-13514 GCA_035254165.1 Paludibacter sp. | reverse complement strand
ATCATTCGTTCTGTTTTCTACCATAATATTGCCTCTACGAGGCTATGAATTACTTTTATCTCCTAAACATAGTCTTCAATTAATATTTTATTCAGCCTCGTAGAGGCGATATTATGGTAGGATATTTACAACCCACCAAATAAGCTCCCTAGGAGCGACATTAGAATAGCAACATTTATTATCATTCGTAAAAACATCTTTTGATAATGTCACCTCTACGAGGCTTGAATATCATTCATTCTGTTTTCTACCATAATATTGCCTCTACGAGGCTATGAATTACTTTTGTCTCCTAAACGTAGTCTTGTAAAACACACAAACTCTCGAACACCACTCTTTAAGCCCCTTTAGAGCTTGTCCGACTATTGGCGGAGATTTGGGCAGAAGATAAGTTTGTTACATTTATTGTTTGGCGAAGCGTCTCGCTTCGTCATAGCTAAAAGGAAAGCTCCTGCTTTCTATATTCCAAAGACAATTTTCTATTATGCAAGGCAAAGCCTTGCTTTTAGCTTCGACATAGCGAGATGCTATGCCGAACAAAATGTAACCTATAGTGTCAATACAATTTTTCATTTCATTTTTTTACACTGACCGCCTAACACCAATCTAAACCCAATCAATTTGGTCTATTACCCCTTTATCCTCCTTCCTTATCTTTCACCCCACAAATCTACATATTCTAGTTAATAGCTCCAAGCATTTTACAAAATAAATCATAACAATAATAAAAAAACCAACCATACTATGCTGTACGGATGGTTTTTAGAAGATTTATTGCTTTTAGAGGCTTGTGAAGGGTCTGCAGATTAGTTTGCGAAGCATTTTATTTCATTTGCGAAGCATTTTATTTCGTTTGCGAAGCAATTAGATGGACTAAACATGCTTGGAAACCATGTAAACAGCTACCACCAGTAGAAACACAGCAAATACTTTTTTGAACATGACTGCAGGAAGTTTTACACCAAGTTTGGAACCGAAGAAAGCCCCACCCAAAATCCCCAGGGCAAGCAAACCGGCATAGGCAAGGTTCAAATGCCCGGCGTGGGCGTAAATAAGCACACTTGGCAAACCTACAGGCAATTGCAAAGCCGCCAACGAAGTAGCTGCAGCAGCTTTCGGGTCGTAGTGGAAAACACCAATTAGCAAGGGAACAATAACAATTCCTCCACCTTTGCCAAAAAGACCCGCGAAGACGCCTGCACCAAGACCTACTAAAAGATACATCCAAAATGGTTTATGAACAGGCGGCAATTCTACCGCTACCGTTTTTTTCTTTTTCTTGAAATACGAAAAAACATCGAAATAACTCAAGGCAATGTATAACAAAATACCGGCGTATAACTTCGCCAAAAGACCTTCGTTGATATTTACAGCCAAATCTCCTCCGGCAAACGACCCCATGAAAATCCCCAACGCGATCCAGAGAGATTCCTGAACTTTAATAAGACCGGCTCTGTAATAAGCCACAACACCTAAAATGCCTACTGGCAGCAACATGGCCGTCAGCGATGTAGCATTTGCATCCAGAATATCCATCCCGAAAATAAAAATGAGCGAAGGAACCATGACAATCCCACCACCAATACCGAATAAACCGGATAAAATACCTACTAAGACTCCGAAAATTACTAAAGCTATTTCTATCATGTGTTTGTTGATTTGTGTGAGTGCAATGAATTAAAAATAGCATCAGATTTGGAGCGACAAAGTTAATTGAAAATAGCCGTGTTATCAATTTTTTAAAGCTAAAACTTCTTTCCGCCGGCATTTCTGTTGCTAATGCTATTTTATGGAGAAACTTCCCACAGATCACAATCCTTCCCTTTTTAAAAAGGAAAACAAACCCGCATTTCCGGCGCTGCCCGCTACAGGCTTTTGCGTTTCTTCCACACCTGATAGGAATTCACCAGATTCTGCCACAGTACATAAGCCCCCGGACCGATTGATGCAATGGGATTGAGGTAAGTTTGTGCCATCCAAATAGCCAGAATAGTATTTTTCTGTCCCAGACCCTGCCCGCCAGCCACCGTATCGTTGTACTTTTTGCCTATTCTCCGTCCGATAAGAAATTGAGATAAACAAATCACCAGCGCACCCAAGGCAATAAGAATTTCTGTGGTATAGCTACTGCCCGATTGTTGAATCACAAAACCAACAGTTATGCCGGTTACAATCATAAGTGCAATGCTCCACAAATAGAATGAAACCCCCGAGTACAAGCTAACTTTGCGAACAAAAGAAGGCGAGACTCTGCGCAGCAACAGGGCGGATGCCAAAGGTAACAGCATCAACAGAGACATGGGCTGAATGATACCGGCAAAAGATTCGATAAACGGGTGGGACTGATTAGTTCCGACAAGTGAGAAAAACACAGGCGCTACCACAGCTACACTCAGGTTGCTCAGCAGGCTGTAAGCAGTCAGGCTTTCCACATTACCCTTCAGCATGCCTGTGATAACCGGAGCCGAAGTAGCCGTTGGAGCCAATATACATATCATAATACCTTGTGCCAGGGTAGTATTGAAAGGGCTTATAATTAAATAGGCGGCCAGGCTTCCAACAACTTGTATCAGAATCAACCAGAAATGCATACGAGACAACCGGATATCGCTTAATTTCAGTTTGCAGTAGGTCAGAAACAGCATCGCGAAAATCAGATAGGGTATCAAAGCCGACAACAACGTGAAGAATTGATAAAACATTGCACCCAATGTCATGGCAAAGGGCATCATATAGGGTTTAAATTTTCTCAGCATCAGTACCTCTTTTTTGAGCACACAAAAGTACAAAGATAAATCGAATCGATATAAATAATTGTAATAATCAAATGCCGTAATCCTTAAAAGAATATTCAACCACATATGGAACATCCCGAGCATCGGGAGTAGCACTTAGTAACATAGAACCACATAGTTATAAAATTACGGCTTCTAGAAAAATAAAAACTTGATTTTGAGTAGATATAGAACCGCATAGTTTTTCTTGAAACAAATAACAATTAACTGTGTTTTCTTTGTATTCTTAAAACAGCTAGGTGTACCTATGTTACTAAGTGCTACTATGTGGTTGATTAAATACAACATTATATTTTCCTTGCTACTTAATTCAACCTGATCAATTAATCTGTTGTGCATTACATAGATAACAACAAATTTGTTGACAGCTGACACTCAACAGACAGTCATGTCAATATTGATAAAATGAAATACTGAAAACAGATCAATATTATCCAACTGTGAAAAAATGTATTGCCCTTAGCTGTAGATGACCGGAAATTGGAAAGAAAATCTATTTGTTATAATTTTGGCAAGGTTTTTGTTAATAACAGAGAGCTTGAATAAACAATTAATCTTTGATTCACAATGAAAAAGCTTCAATTGATATTACTCGTTTTATGTGCCGGAACGATGAGCTTTGCACAAACAACAACAGACTCCCTTGGAGAGAATCTTACTTTCAACAGGCGGGTATTTCTGGAAAACAACCAGCCGGTTTCTAATCAATCTCAGTTTAAAGTATCTTCGACACTGAATATGCGGGAATTATACCGAACGAAGTGGTCTGATTCGCAATTCCAAACCCCAACGATTAACCTGCCTGCATTTTCATTTAAATACATCCCGCCAATCAACCTGACTGACAATTTATACAATCAATATCCCATCAATGACTGGAGTTGGATAAACACATCCCACATCATGAATAATTATTATGGACTGGGTGGCATGAATAGCGTTGGAGCCAATTACAATATTAAACTTGGAAACTTCAGTGTTATCACCGCCGGAGTTTCGGCTTCGAAATACAATATATATAACAACTTTGGCAACAGCAGCGGGTTAAATGGAAATATCAAATTTATTTTGTCCGACCGCATTAGCATAAATACCTTTGGGCAATACTCCATCAATGGATCTAAAAACGGGATACCTCCCTATTTATCCACCCTTTATCCTAATTCGTTTTATGGAGGATCATTAGAATTTAAAGTAACCAGCAAATGGGGCATTATAACCGGTGCCGAACAAGAATTCGATGTCTTTTCGCGGAAGTGGGTGACACGGCCTTTTATTATGCCGGTATTTTATGGGCATTGAATAAACTGATTCCCGCACATCGGCAGGAGTACAACTTAAGTACGCGCCCCGACTATTGAAGATTGGGAGTTACGGTTTCCACATTCAAAGATTCAGGTTTCTTTCCCCTCGCCAACACGACTAAACCGACCAGCATGGGAATGACAAAATTCACCAACCAGATGCACATTCCCGCCAAAGCGATACTAACCACCTGATTGGAAAAAACACCAATAACCAACACGGCATATGAACTTCGCACTGCAACTTCGGAGAATGCCAGTGAAGGTGTGAAAGTAATAAACAAATAAGTGGTGGGGATGGCAATAAATGCTTGCCATGCGGTTAACTCTACACCCAGGAACCGCAACATAAAGAAAAACTGCACGCAAAAAATAAAATATCGGCCAAGCGAAATAAGCATTATTTGCAATAAGTCCTGTTTATTGTAAGAGGAAAGACAATCGGTAAAAGCCATCACTTTTTCTGAATAGCTACTTTGTTTAAACCACCTGCCCAATTGGGGAAGCCTGAAGTAGATCAATCCGAAAACAAACAAACCTGCAAGCAGCATGATCAGGTAAGGCGTCGTGTTCATTTCAATTTTTCCATTGGAGACACCGAGGAACAACATAAAAGCAGGAACACCACACAAAGCCATGATGATATTCTGCGTCAGGCTATTTACCATACTCAAGGTTACACCGGCTTTGCGGTTACCGGCATTCAGGTACATCACCCTCCCTACCAACTCCCCTACCCGATTGGGCGTTATAAATCCGGTGGAAATGCCTGCCAGCACACCTTTTAAAGAGTCTGCCAGATTGATTGCCTCGATTTTGGAAACCAGTTGTTTCCATTTTGCGGCTTCGAACAACCAATTGAGCGGCAGCAAAACGAATACACCGCCCAACCACCAAAACTGCGACAACGGCAACTGTTTCCATTGCGCAATCAGTTCATCGTATTGATCGAATGTAAGAAGTTTGTAGGCAAGAAATGAAAGTGCAGCAGGCAGAACCATCCATTTCAACAACGATACCCATCTCCCGGAAAGACTTTTCAAAGGGGTATACTTGTCAAAACGAAAAGCGCTTGAGTTATTCATTACTTATGCCCCTTTATGGGATTTTTGTGCTTTTTGGGAGCCTTAAATGTATATTTTTTCTGAGAAAAATAGCTAATCAAAATGCAAAAGAAAGTAGCTACCACCTGCGATGGCGTTGTCCAGAAATGAAATCCATCAACCAGAATCTTCAGGAAGAAAGCATTGACCCCCAGGTTGGCAAACGCTACAATAAAGTACCTGTAAAGCTGGACATGTCCACGCAAATCAGACTCGGTAAACGTGACATACTTCTGCAATAAGAAACCGAAAAAAGTAGAAACGGGGAAAGTAATGACGAGTGTACCAATGTGCGAACTAAAGGTGAAGAAGCCCAAAGGCAATACCTGCTGGCGCAAAACAAAATTATAAACCAGAAAATATAAAACCAACGAGAAACCTACATTTGCAGCACCGGTAAACCCATAACGGAAAAATTGCAGGGTCGTGTATTTGCGGAAAGGCGGATAGAAAAAGTCGATAATACAACAAATACGACGACCAATGGATATGAATTTCTTTCTCATTCAGATGGTTTTGCTTAATTCTGGGTGCGTTATTCTGTTGGGGGTGTAGAAATAACGAACAATTTTAATTACTTTTGTCTGCCTCCGAAAAGGCATTATTATACACTGCTGTGCAAAGATACTATTTATGAATTGACAATTGGTAATTGACAATTGACAATTTTGCACTTAACATATTTTTAACGTAGATTGCACCGATTATCAAAAACATGACACAAGTAAGAGCAAAAAAATATCTCGGACAACACTTCCTCAAAGACATGGGAATTGCCAGCCGCATAGCCGACAGTTTAATTCTCGACGGGAAGACTTCCGTGCTCGAAATCGGACCGGGAATGGGTGTTTTGACTCAATTCCTGCTTCAAAATCCACTTGTCGATCTTACGGCTGTGGAGCTCGACAAAGAATCGGTAGAATATCTTCACCAACACTATCCACAACTGAATGTTATTGAAGCTGATTTTCTGAAACTGGATTTAAAAACGATTTTTCCGGATAAATTCTGTGTGATCGGCAATTTTCCCTACAACATTTCGAGTCAGATTTTCTTTAAAATGCTCGACAACAAGGATTCGATACCTTGCTTAGCCGGCATGATACAAAAAGAAGTCGCCGAACGCATTGCGGCACCTGCCGGAAGCAAGACTTATGGAATTTTGAGCGTATTGATGCAGGCTTATTATAAAATCGAGTATCTGTTCACCGTTCACGAACACGTTTTCGATCCACCTCCAAAGGTTAAATCGGCGGTAATCCGGTTTACCCGAAATGATGTATCACAGATTGATTGCGACGAACAGTTATTTAAAGCTGTGGTAAAAACATCCTTCAACCAACGTCGTAAGACATTGCGAAACTCATTGAAGCCACTTGTTGAAGCGGGTCATCCCATGTATGCCGATCCGCTTTTCGACTTGCGTCCAGAACGATTGGATGTGGCTGCATTCATTGACCTTACCAAGCGAGTGGAAGCTGCCCTGGCATCAAAATAAAGTGAGCAATAAAGAATTGGTTCCCAGCCAAATAAACAAACAAAAGGATTTCCCGACTGAGTTTTTCAATCGGGATTTTTTTGTATAAGCTCAGGCTTTAAATTAAATTCAATTATCTTTGCCACCGAAAATCATACAAAGTCAGTCAAATAATCAAAAATTACAGTTATGAACTTAAAAATCAGAACAAAAGTTTTACTCGGAATCCTTTTCCTTTTTGTTGAATTTGCGTTAATAGGCGGTTTGAGCATCTATTATATCTCGTCGATTAAATACAGCTCCCAACTTATGATCAAAAACAACTACTGGTCTGTTCATTATTCCGAAAATATGATTCAAGCCATTGACGAGGCCCAATCGGGAGTAAGTACCCAGTTTTTAAACAAACAACAATACGCTCACGATAAAAACTCCACGCTGGTTTCGTTCAATAAGTTTGAAGAGAATTTAGGCCTGGAAGAAAAGAATATCACTGAATTTGGAGAAAAAGAGCTGGTTCAATCTATCAGGGATAAGTACACTAAATATAAAGCGCTGGTATCAGACCAGAAAGTTGACAATATTGGCGATAAGGCGGGTTACTATTCTGCCAATATATTGCCGCTCGTGAATGAGTTAAAGACAAAAATATTTACTGTGTCGACATTGAATATGCAATCGATAGTACAGAAAAACGAAAGCCTGAATGAAACGATCAAACGGATTTATAAAAGCCTGTCGATTGTTCTGGCAGTTTGTTTCCTGATTACATTTTCATTTATGATTAATTTTCCAAACTATATTGCCGGACCGATTAAGAAAATAACTGAGAATATAAAGGAAATAGCTAATTCAAATTTCAAAAACAGAATACACATTTCGTCCAGGGATGAGTTTAAAGAATTAGCCGAAGCGATTAATTCCATGTCCGAAAAACTGGAGGTAAGTTATAAAGCTGCGGTAATGGAAAGGAGAGTTGAGAAAGTAGAAAAACCACTGGACGAAAATTTGGTTCTTCAAAATATCCAGTCTCTGCTTTCTTCGGTAAGTACTTTGGTAGAATCAATTTCTAAAGATAGCAAGAATGAAATTTTACATAAGCAAGCAGAAGCTATCAAAATAATTGAAGAAGAGCTTACACAAATCATCAAGCGCTAACAGCATTTGATGCAAGAAGAAGCTGTATCAAAAGCACGCAAATAACGCAAATCACACAAATTTTCGCAAATAAGACTTTTCAAGTCAAATGTAGTTGTCAGATTTCTAATTCAATAAAATTGCGTTGATTTGTGTTGTTATTTGCGTCATTTGCGTTCAAAAAACACTTTTGATACAGCTTTTTCTTTTATCTGTATTGATCCGACGAAAAACTTCGTTTTAATCTGGAATTAGCTTATCGTCATTTCACCACACAGGCTTACGCTAAGACGGTGCTTTATATCATCCAGTGAATCAAATTCGCCCAATAAATGCATTAGCTTGGTAACAATAGCTTCGGTAGTGCAGTCGTAACCGCTCATAACACCGGCATTCACCAGATTCAGACTGGTTTCGTAACGTCCCATTTCTACAGAACCTGTGCTGCACTGCGTTTTATTTACAATCAGTATTCCACGGTCAGTAGCATTTTTCAGCGCATTGTAAAACCACGTGCGCCGGGGAGCATTTCCTGCACCAAAGCTTTCGAGCACCACCGCTTTCAATCCCGGAATATTAAGAATGGCATTCACCGTATGTTCAGAGATTCCGGGGAAGAGTTTCAGGATAGCAATGTTCTGATCTACTTTGGTCCGGACACGCAAACTTGTGCCGGCTGCCGGATAATGGATGTACGAACGGAAATATTTGATGTGTACGCCGGCTTTAGCCAAAGGTGGATAGTTGTATGAATTGAAAGCACTGAAATGCTCGGCATTTTTCTTGGTTGTGCGGTTTCCACGAAAAAGCGTATCTTCAAAAAAGATACATACTTCGGGAACTATCGGCTGGCCGTTTTCTTCGGCAGTAGCAATTTCAATAGCCGTCAGTAAGTTTTCCTTCGCATCAGACCGCATCATGCCGATGGGCAATTGTGCTCCGGTAAAAATGACCGGTTTCGACAAGTTTTCAAGCATAAAGCTCATTGCCGAAGCCGTGTAAGCCATCGTATCGGTACCATGAAGTATCACAAATCCATCAAAATCATCGTAGTGCTCCTGGATAATCAGCGCCATTCGTTCCCAAACAGGCGGATGTACATCCGACGAATCGATAAGCGGCAAAAACGGAATGCTTTTTATACGGATTCCTGTCTGCTTGAGTTCAGGCATATATTCTTGAAGTCTATCAAAATCAATGGGACGCAAAGCTCCCGTTGCCGGGTCTTCGGACATACTGATAGTCCCACCCGTAAATAGCAATAATACAGCACTTTCTTTCTCCACGATAATTATGTAAAAATTTATTACAAAGATAGCGTAAAAAACAATGGCTATGACAGCAATATGAAATTTTGAATTTAATTTTGTGCTTTTTATTCCCAAACAATCCAACCCTTGATAATTTATTACTATTTTTGCTTACTTTAGATTCAAAACATAAGTATTTGATTCAAAAATTAATAGATCATAAGAATGAAACGAATTTTCCTGATAGGTTACATGGGTTCAGGCAAAACTACCATTGGCAGGTTGCTGGCCGAGAGACTTGGTTACAGTTTTGTAGATATGGATGCGCACATTGAAGAAAAGCAATTTAAGACTGTATCGCAGATTTTTGCAGAGCGAGGCGAACAACAATTCCGCATTCTGGAACAACAATGCCTACATGAAGTCGCTGAATTTGATAATGCAATTATTTCCACCGGAGGTGGCGCCCCATGCTTTTTCGACAATATGGAATACATGAACGAGCATGGCCTGACTATTTACCTGAAACTTACCGCATCCGAATTAGCCGAACGCCTGGAAGCTTCGCATGCCAACACCCGGCCATTACTCGCCAACCGTAAAGGTGAAGAATTATGCCGGTTTATTGCTGACGGTTTAGCTAAACGCGAACCATTCTATTTACAAGCTGCCCATTCACTCTCGGGTGATATAGAAGAAACAGTACTCAAAATATGCGCGTTAGTTCAAAACCCTGAATCCCATTAAAGCGTATTTCTAATTCGTCAAATTAAAACAGTTCTAAAACCTACTTTTTCTCCAATTCCAATTCAACTCGTCCCAAAAGCAGTCCGCTTTTGCCCATTTGGGCAATAACAATGGGTTTTCCTGCTGCATTTTTCTCGGTAGTATTGGTTATCGTGCTGTGAGAGTGTCCACCTATTATCACATCGATATAGCGGGTTTTATGGGCAACTTCAAAATCGTTCACCTCACCTTTGGTGCTGTCGGCTCCGAGATGCGAAAGGCAAATAATCACATCACATTTTTCTTTTTTCTTCAGAAGGGTGGAAATATCATTGGCTTTCTCAATTGGCTCTTCGTACTCCATTCCTTTGTAATTTTTCTCAAAAATCAAACTTTGAGGATTCACATCAAGTGCCATAACTCCAATACGCAATCCGCCACGCTCAAGCACAATGTATGGTTTTATCAATCCGGACAACGCTGTTTTATCGAACTTATAATTGGAGCTAATCATCGGAAAGTTGGCATTTTTCAAAACCACCGCCAGGGTGTCAATTCCATTGTCGAATTCATGGTTTCCCAGCGTTCCGGCATCATATTTCATGCGGTTCATAGCATCAATTTCTACCCGCCCATTGAAAAAATTAAAGTACGGAGTCCCTTGTGAATAATCACCGGCATCAACCAGAAGCACATTTTTTTCCTGTTTCCGAATTTGATCAATCTCGCCCATTCGGCGGGCATAACCGCCCATGTCGGATGTTTTTAAGGTCGATTTCTCTGTCGGTTCCACCTGACTGTGCGTATCATTTGTATGCAGAATGACCAGTTTAATTTTTTGTTGTGCAAAAACAGAAACCGACATGAATGCCAACAACAAAAGAAGACCCCTAACCTCCGTCAGTTGACGCATAAACTCTAAAGGGGAATTGAAGTTACTCTTATCTCTTATTCTCTTTATCATAATCATGAATATTTTTATTAGTTAGTACTATTGTAGTCCTCCTTTAGAGGCTAGGGGTCTATTACTTTAGACTTATTCTCCCGTCCAGTTTCGATTGAATTTTATTTCCTTTTTTTGTTTCGTTTTTGATATAGTCGAGCAGCATGTTCCTCACTTTTATGCCCGTATTCAATCGTTTCTCGTTTTGAGCCAGTTGAATCATTTTGTCGTTTCCACCTGCCAGATAGTCGTTGGTGGCAATGCTGTACAATTTTTCTGTGTCCAGCGGTTTCCCATCAATAGTTATATCCACCGCTTTGCCCTGATCTATTTTCATGCGCAATCCTGAGACTCCTTCGCCACCCATGCCGGCAAAATACTGGAGCAAACCATTGAGTTTGTCACCTTTTAACCAGACAATTGTCAGCTCATTTTCGAAAGGCATTAACTCAAATACTTTCCCGATGGTAATGTCTCCGGCTGTTACCACTGTACGCAAGCCACCCAGATTTACTATCGAGATATCTACCTTTTCGCCTAGGAAGTCCGACGCTGCCTGCCGGTACACATCAGCGCTGAAATTGGAAAGCAAGCTTTCAGGTCCATGGCCTTTCATTGTTTCTGCTGCCTGGCCGATAACTACATTCATCTTTTCGCCGACTTTCAGTTTTAGCGGTTGCAAGTAAGCCTCATAATCCTTATCGGCGATAGTTTCCGTGTTGCTGTCAATTGGAATTTTCACCGATGCGGTGTGTGTGATGGTCCATTGTTTGTGACTGCATGATGTAGCAGAAAGAACAATTAAACAGGCGAATAGTAGTTTTCGTATATTCATTTGGAATCAATTTTTAATGTCTGTTTTGAACAACGAAAGTAGTAAAAATTTATTAATATAATCTGGTATAGACATTACAATACAGAAACAGAACTATAACATTTTCGGAACCAAGCAATAATTCATTATGGAAGAAACGGTTCCGCAACAGTAAAACAATTATTGCCCAGCAGCAAACCAGCCCTTTGCTTTAAAAGTAAAAAAACAGCTTGCAAAAACCGACAACCCATCCTCTTTTTTATCCTTTCAGGTTCATTGTAATGCGTTTTGTTCATAAACTCAAAATGTTGTATCTTTGTCCGTTCATATCAAAAATGACGTAAAACAAACTCATAATCAAAATATTTTCAGATGAATTTTATTGAAGAATTGCAATGGCGCGGCATGATACACACCATGATGCCCGGCACCGAAGAACAATTAAAAAAAGAGATGACTACGGCTTATGTGGGTATTGATCCAACCGCCGATTCGCTCCATATCGGACACCTGGTAGGCGTAATGATGCTCAAACATTTTCAGCGCGCGGGTCACAAACCTATCGCTTTAGTGGGTGGTGCTACCGGTATGATTGGCGATCCATCGGGTAAATCGGCCGAGCGTAATTTGCTGGATGAAGCAGCCTTGCGCCATAATCAGGATTGTTTGCAAGCTCAATTGGAAAAATTTCTCGACTTTACCAGCGATGCTCCCAATGCTGCCGAGATGGTAAATAATTATGATTGGATGAAAGGCTATTCTTTCCTGAATTTCATTCGCGACATTGGAAAGCACATCACTGTAAACTACATGATGGCCAAAGAGTCGGTAAAAAAACGGTTGAGTAGCGAGTCGAACGTAGGCATGTCGTTTACCGAGTTTTCGTACCAGTTATTGCAAGGTTTCGATTTTTTGCATTTGTATCAGGAAAAGAACTGCAAGCTTCAAATGGGAGGTTCGGACCAGTGGGGAAATATTACTACTGGAACTGAGCTGATTCGCCGTAAAACAGGTGGCGAAGCTTTTGCATTGGTTTGTCCACTTATAACTAAAGCTGATGGCGGTAAATTCGGAAAAACAGAAAGCGGAAATGTTTGGTTGGACCGCCGCTATACTTCACCATATAAATTCTTCCAGTTTTGGCTAAATGTAAGCGATGCTGATGCTGAAAAATACATCAAAATCTTTACAGCTATTGGTAAGGAGGAAATTGATGGGTTGATTATTGAACATGCACAGGCTCCTCATTTACGTTTACTTCAAAAACGTTTGGCGCAAGAAGTAACTGTTATGGTTCACTCCGAAGAAGATTATCTGGCTGCGGTTGAAGCTTCGAACATTTTATTTGGAAACTCAACTTCCGAAGCGTTGAAAAAACTGGATGAAGATACGTTGTTGGCAGTGTTCGATGGCGTTCCACAATTCGCTATTTCTAAGGATGCACTACAATCGGGAGTAAAAGCGATTGATTTATTAACCGAAATGGCTGCTGTTTTTCCTTCAAAAGGTGAAATGCGCAAGCTGGTACAGTCGGGTGGAGTGAGTATTAACAAAGAAAAACTCGAAAACCAGGACGAATTACTCGATAGTTCAAAACTACTCAACGACAAATATTTATTAGTTCAGAAAGGCAAAAAAAACTATTATTTACTGACAGCAGAGTAAGCTGAAACGGGCAATTTCCGAATAATTTTTCAAAAACATTTTGGAGCGAAGAAAAAATTCGTATCTTTGCACCGCTTTAGAAATAAAGCCCAACGATTGTCTCATGGTGTAATGGTAGCACTGCAGTTTTTGGTTCTGCCTGACCAGGTTCGAGTCCTGGTGAGACAACAAAACCTCAACGGTTGAAATTCAGAAATGAGTTTCAACCGTTTTTCAACTTAGGATTTGTCAAGACAAAAATATTTTTGTAATTTTGACACGCAAAAGTTTTTCAGAAGCCCAGAATTCTGAATATTCCCA
>DATFAW010000027.1:0-6174 GCA_035254165.1 Paludibacter sp. | reverse complement strand
ATTTTTTGTTACCGAAATAATTCGCGAGAAAATTTTAATGAATTATGAAAAGGAGATTCCTTATTCAGTAGAGGTGGAAGTGGAACAATTTCAGGAAGATGATAGGTTAATTCGTATCAATGCTGTAATCTATGCCGAGCGCGACTCTCAAAAAGGGATATTGATTGGATATGGCGGGAAATCACTGAAAAAAGTTGGTACTGAAGCGCGAAAAGACATGGAATTGTTTTTTGATAAAAAGGTTTTTTTGGAATTGTTTGTTAAAGTTGAAAAAGACTGGCGAAATAAGGATACGAAACTTCGTGGTTTTGGATATAATCTGGATTAATGAGTGAACTAAGATTTAATATTTTTGTTTTATCTAAGTAAATGATTCTTATTTGATTATAGCACGTTGTGCAAATGATAGTATGTAATTTACGTTTCCTTATCAGGCAATTTACTTGTAATAAATTTAAAAACAAAATGTTATGAAAAATTCAGTTGGCTTTATCGCAGCATTTTTAGGCGGTGCAATTGTTGGTGGAGCATTAGGTTTATTGTTTGCTCCCGAAAGTGGTGACGAAACTCGTAAAAAGATTGTAGCTGCACTTGAAAAGAGAGGAATTAAATTGAGTAAAAACGAAATGGAAGATTTGGTCGATGAAATCAAATCGGAAGTGGGTGCAGAACAAAAATGATTCATTAAATCCATAATGATAATGAATAACACTAAGGAACCGGCTGAAAATTTCCAGCAACTTTACGAAGATGTAAAGAAGTATGTTGTTTTGCAAACAGAATATGTAAAGGTAGAATTCGTTGAAAAGTTGACAATTTTATTGTCCACGCTGCTAATTATATCTTTAATTATAGTTCTGGCAATCATAGCTTTATTCTACTTGTTTTTCTCAATTGCATATGCGGTTGAACCATTAGTTGGGAGTTTGAGCCTTAGTTTTGGCATTATTTCAATTATTTATCTTGGATTAATCGGGCTTTTGATTTTACTTCGTAAGCGAATAATAATCAATCCATTGGTTAAGTTTCTTTCAAATTTATTCTTGAGTAAAAACCAATAAATTAAGATATGGAAATTGTTCCGACTTCAACTTCTAAGAAAAAAGAAGTAGGTTTAGAAGAATTATTATTGCGTAAAGCTGAATTGAAGCAACAAATTCAGGATCAGCAATTAATTATTACTTCTTCGACCAGGAAGCTGTTTTCACCGGCTTCATTATCGTCATATGTTTTTGGTTCAGTTCAAAAGAGTTTGAATTTAGTTGATGGTTTTTTGATTGGGTATAAAATTGTGCGCACAATCAAGAGGTTTATTCGTAAATTCAGGTAAATAATTGCATGTAAGACATCATAATAAGAAGACGGATTATTTTCCGTCTTTTTTGTTTCTGTAAAGTTTATACGAAAAATAATTGTACATTTGTTTTGTGGTTTACACAGAAATGTATGTGGTTTAATCTATTGAAAATAATAGGGCTGGATGGAAAGTATTAAGTCAATTTTTCGAATTGGGCATGGCCCTTCAAGTAGCCATACCATGGGTCCAAAATTAGCTGCGGAACAATTTAAAAGCAAGACTCCCGAAGCAATTTCGTATAAAGTAAGCTTATATGGCAGTTTGGCTGCAACCGGTAAGGGTCACTTTACTGATAAGGCTATAGCTGATTCGCTTTCGCCGGTTTCTGTCGATTTCAATTGGCTCCCGGAAATAGTCTTGCCATTTCATAGCAATGGAATGAAATTCGAAGCCTTTGATAACGGTAACAACCTGATAAAAGACTGGCTTGTTTACAGCGTTGGCGGTGGCAAAATTGTTGATGCCGATTCGCATTTGAGTGAGAAACATATTTATGAACATCATACGCTTTCCGAAATACTGCCGTTGGTTGAACGCCAGGGCAAAACTTATTGGGAATATGTTCAGGATCGTGAGGAGTCGGACTTGTGGGATTATCTGAACGAAGTATGGAAGACTATGCAACAATCTGTTCACGATGGATTGGATAATGATGGTGTTTTACCCGGTGAATTAAATCTACGGCGTAAGGCTGCTTCTTTTTGGATTAAAGCAAAGAGTTACAAAGTAAGTTTGCAAAACCGCTGTTTGATTATGTCTTATGCGTTGGCTGTTGCCGAGCAGAATGCAAGTGGTGCAAAAGTTGTCACAGCTCCAACATGCGGTTCTGCTGGTGTTTTGCCTGCCATTCTGTTTCATTTGAAAAATTATCACGAATTCTCGGATAAAAATATACTTCAGGCTTTAGCCACTGCCGGTTTATTTGGTAATGTGATTAAGGTGAATGCGTCTATCTCGGGTGCTGAAGTTGGTTGCCAGGGTGAGATTGGTTCGGCTTGTGCAATGGCTGCAGCGGCATCAAATCAGGTTTTTGGAGGCAGTCCGCAGCAAATTGAATATGCTGCCGAAATGGGGTTGGAACATCACCTTGGTTTGACTTGCGATCCTGTTTGTGGTTTGGTTCAGATTCCATGTATTGAACGAAATTCATTCGGAGCTTTGCGCGCACTTGATGCAAACCTGGCTTCCATGCTTTCAGACGGTAAACACATTATTAGCTTTGATAAAGTAGTGGAAACAATGCGGTTGACCGGAAAAGATTTGCCAAGTCTTTATAAAGAAACTTCGTTGGGTGGATTAGCTAAAATAGGAAAACCGGGAACGGATATGTGTTGATTCAGATAAAAGAGCCAAGAATCAAGAGCCAAGAATCAAGATAAAAGACAAAAGACAAAAGACAAAAGAGCCAAGATTTAAGGCACGGAATTTAGATTGAATTGAATAATTTGAATGTAGATCGTAATATATCAGTATATTGCCATATTATCACATCATTCCATTAAATTTCATATACGGTCAGGTCTTCGCCCAAAACAGTATTTTCAAATACGGCTGTTGCTTCCTTGAGTAGTTCGTTTTGATTGTTGTATCGTGCCGAATAATGCCCGATAATGAGTTTTTTTACATTGGCTTTCAGTGCTATGGTGCCGGCTTGCCGGGCGGTGGAATGTTCGGTTTGCCGTGAACGAACTTGTTCGTCTTCCATAAATGTAGCTTCGTGATAGAGGCAGTCTACATCTTTTATTATTGGAATAATTTTTTCGGAGTAGGCTGTGTCCGAACAATACGCAAACCGTTTGGGCGGATTGCTTGCCTTAGTCAATTGTTCGTTTGGAATAATTTCGCCTTCATCAGTTTCAAAATCCTCGCCTTGTTTTATTTTGAGAATTCGCCAGGTTGGAATCTTGTAGAAATCAATCATTTCGCGAATGATGTGTCTGTCGCGAGGCTTTTCTTCAAACAAAAAGCCACAACAAGGCACTCGATGTTTCAGTGGAATGGAGAAAACCTGAATAGAACGATCTTCAAAAATCAACTCGTTTTTCCTGGGATTGAAAGAGTGAAAAATAATTTTGAAAGGCAGTTCAGCACAAAAATAATGAAGCTGAGGTTGCATTATTTTTTCCAGATCGGGTTGGGCATGAATGTGAAGTTCGGCTGTTCGGTTGAGCATGCCAAATGTGGAAATAAGCCCTATTAAACCAAAGCAATGATCGCCATGTAAATGCGAGATGAAAATGTGTCCAAGCCGATTGGTTTTAACGCCCATCTGACCCATTCTGATTTGGGTTCCTTCGCCGCAATCAATTAAATATTGTTTGTCTCTAATCTCTAATAACTGTGAGCTGGGAAAGTTTTTTCGGGTTGGCAGGGCTGAGCCACAACCTAATATGGTGAGAGTTGCTTTTTGCATGTGAATTTTATCTGTCAGCTTTCAATAGACTGAATATGACTAAATCAACAAACCCCCAGCTATGAAGTTCACCGTCGCGTTCAATTCCTTCGCGCTTGAAGCCTAATCTTTTAGGAATCCGTTGGCTCTTCATATTACCTTCAGCAACTTTTATTTGAACACGGTTGATGTTCATCTTATCAAAAATGAAGTTGATCAGTGATTTACATGAATTTGTAATAATTCCTTTGTGCTGATATGGTTCCGATAACCAATATCCGATTTCAGTTTTTTTATTGTTGAAATCAGTATCCTTGAGTCCAATTATTCCAACAAATTGATTTTGATAGAAGATGGCACAAGTAAGGTTTTTCTTGTCGGAATTTAAATAACCTTCAACAAAACACCGTGTAAACGAAATGTCACGTGTAAGTTCTACGAATGGAAGCCACTCACCCAGGTAATCGCGTTCATTGATTATCGTATTGAAAATTACTTCCGTATCTTCCAATTCGATTTCTTTCAAACGAATGTTCGCATCAACAACAATAACTCTCGGCTCACTCATGAGATAAAATTTCAATCAGTTCAAAATCCTAAATTCTTGTTTTCTCTTTCAGCTTAAAGTCTCTTCCGAGGTATTTTTCACGAACAATCGGATTGTCAGCCAATTCTTTTGATGTTCCCTGAAACAGAATGCGACCTTCAAAAAGCAAATAAGCACGGTCGGTAATAGTTAGCGTTTCGTCAACATTGTGGTCGGTAATCAGGATGCCGATATTCTTATCTTTTAATTGCCATACAATATCTTGAATATCCTGAACAGCAATGGGGTCAACGCCGGCAAATGGTTCATCGAGCATGATAAACCGAGGCTCGATAGCCAGGCAACGTGCAATTTCCGTACGGCGGCGTTCACCTCCCGAAAGCCGGTCACCGATATTGGTGCGGACATGCTCCAGGTTAAACTCAGCAATCAGCGTTTCAAGCTTTATTTTTTGGTCAGCCTTACTGAAATTGGTCATTTCCAGCACTGATTTAATATTATCTTCTACTGTCATTTTACGGAAAACCGAAGCTTCCTGAGCCAGATAACCGATACCGCTTTGAGCACGTCGGTAAACCGGATATTTTGTAATTTCTACATCATTCAAAAATATCTTTCCGGAATTTGGAGTTACCAAACCGGTTGTCATGTAAAATGTGGTTGTTTTTCCAGCACCATTCGGACCTAATAAACCAACAATTTCTCCTTGTTTTACATTGATGGATACATCGTTAACTACCGTGCGTTTGCCGTATTTCTTGAATAAGTGTTCGGTGCGTAACACCATATTGTCGTTTGTCATATGCTATGATTAGAAGCACAAAAGTACACTTTTTTGTAACGATATACAAAATGAAATTTTAAAATCATGAAACATTAATTTTTTGTTAGAATAAATAGCATTGCGTGTCTGTTTTATGTTCAATTTGCATTTTCAATCTCTTCGGGATTTTAGTTGATAAATCGCAATCATATATAAGTAATTGTGATAATTAAATGTCGTAATCCTTAAAAGAATATTCAACCACATAGTATCACTTAGTAACATAGAACCACATAGTTATAAAATTACGGTTTATGGAAAAATGAAAACTTGATTTTGAGTAAACATAGAAGCACATAGTTTTTTTGAGACAAATAGCAGTTAACTATGTATTCTCCAGGTAGTCGGGATGTTCCATATGTGGTTGATTAAATGCGATATTATATTTTTCCTACTGCTTATACCTCATTTGTGGTATATAAAATACTGTTTCAATGGTATTTTATTGCATGTATGTGTGCTGTATCTTTGTATCATAAAATCAATAAGAATAATTATGAAAACAAGTGCTTTTTGCCCCATATCTGATAAAAGAATTAACGAACATGTTGCCCGCTTAAATGGTGCATTCGCCGTATTGTTTCTGGCTGCTTTTGTCTTAACCGGAAATGTTTTGCTGATAGTATTCTTGTTTGCCGACTTTGCTCTCCGTTCGGGTAGTTTCTCCAGGTTTAGTCCATTGGCGTATTTGTCGAGAAATGTTGTCAAATATCTCTCGTTGAAGCCGTTGTTGATTAATGCCGGACCGAAAATTTTTGCAGCACGAATAGGATTAGTTTTTAATATAGCAATAATTTTCTCTTTTCTGGCAGGATTGAATAATCTTGCATTTATATTGGCCGGAATCTTCGCGACGTTTGCATTCCTCGAATCTGCTTTTGGAATCTGTGTCGCATGTCTTATTTATCCGTTTGTCTACAAACTGACTTTTCATTCAAAAATTGAAAAATTGAAAATCTGAACTATCAGTTGTTCGTTTTAAGGGCTATTTTCGTTTAAAAACGGAGGTAGCCTTTTTTGTTTTCTGACAGTTGGACTATTGTGGGTTTCTACTG
>DATFAW010000026.1:0-5132 GCA_035254165.1 Paludibacter sp. | reverse complement strand
AAAGCCCTTGAGGCAGTAGTTAAAAGTTTGTCTAATGTCCTTATTTCAGGTGACAAAATCAGTTTAATTGGTTTCGGTACTTTTTCTGTAACAGAACGCCCTGCTCGTCCGGGCATCAATCCAGCTACAAAGCAACCAATTCAAATTGCTGCCAAGAAAGTTGCTAAATTTAAAGCAGGAGCTGAATTAGCAGCTGCTATTAACTAAGTTTAGTGTATCGTGTTATGAAAAAGGAATATGGAAACGTGTTCCTTTTTTTTGTATCCACATAATTATGGTACTGTTGTTTTAGAGACAAATAGAATTGGTTATCTGTTCTGCTTTTTTCTTTCCTTTCAATTCTTCTACTAATTTCAATGCAAACTGCACGGCCACGCCGGCTCCTTTGGCTGTGTGGATTGATCCGGATTTTACTGTTTTATTGTCTGATAGAATAGCACCTTGTAATTGGTCTTCGTATCCGGGATAGCAAATGGCTTCTTTTCCTTTCAACAAACCCATTTTGCCAAGGATGGACGGAGCGGCGCATATAGCGGCGATGTGTCTGTCTTCAAGAACTTGTTTGCGGATTAAGTTTTTCAAGCCTTCGTGTGCATCAAGATTTTTTGTACCAGGCATTCCACCGGGTAAATAGAGAATGTCGTTATCCGTAAAATCAGCTTCGGAAAACAAACTATCGGCAACGACCGAAATGCCATGAGCTCCTTTGACTGTTTTGCTGTTTGAAATAGAAATAGTTGTAACTTCAAATTCGGCACGCCTGAAAATATCGATAGGAGCTATGGCCTCAATTTCCTCAAAACCATCTGCTAAAAATATGAATGCTTTCATTTGTTTATTCTAGTTTGTAATTGTAAGTAATGGTACCTGTCTCAATTCCCTTACCTTGTGTGAACCGTGTTCTGTTAGCAGCCGAAATGGCATCTCTCCGCATTTCTGCATCCGAAATGGTAGTAGGCGAACCAATGGATGTGCTTGTTACGGCGCCATTTTCATTTACTCGAATATTAACTGTAATTTTACCTTCAACATCTTTGGGGTAATTTGGTTTTGCCGGATTACCGGAATAAGAGCGATTTCCAAGTTTAAAGCTAGAGCCAACTCCCGAAGTTCCTTTACCCGCCGGGTTACCTTGAATGCCGTTTCCTGAACCAGAACCGATCCCTTTTCCTGTTCCATTGCCAGAGCCGTTAGAACTGCCATTTCCGAACAAGCCATTTACAGAGTTTGCTTTGTTGATAGCAGCTTGTTCTCTTTGTTTCTGTTCTGCGATTCGCTTGTTTGTTTGCTGTTGTTGAAATTCTAGTGCTTCCTGTTCTTTTCTAACGCGTTTTTTCTCGTTTTGTTCTGCTATGGCAACGGAATTACTTTGCTGCGTCATAAACTTTTCTTCAGAATGTTTTGACGATGAAGCAGTTTGGTTACTTTGTTGAACTTGTTTGATTTGTACGGTTTTTTCTGCCGGTTTACTCGGAGTTCCGGCCGACATTTCACCCAATCCTCCACCATCGTCGCTATTTCCAAAAGCAACCATAAGTCCTTCTTCTTCGGCGGTTTTTGGAGCCAGCGCTGGCATGACAGCAAACCATAATATCAAAAACAATATTACGCATGACAAGGTAGTTCCGAGTAAACCATATAAGTTAGATTTTCTCAAGTTATTGTCTTCCTGATTAATGATTGAATACGTCATTTTTAGTAATTATTTTATTGACTTTAAATCAAAAAAGGTCAAATTTCGTACCGTAGTTTTGTTACTACCTTATTCTAACTGTTTTTTATAGCGCTTTATTGTGTCTTCTAGTCCAAAATATAAAGCATCAGCAATTAGTGCGTGTCCAATGGAGACTTCATCGAGCCATGGAATGAGAGTGTGGAAGTAAGCCAGGTTTTCAAGGCTAAGATCGTGACCTGCATTCAGGCCTAAGCCAAGTTTTTTTGCCAGTTTAGCAGCTTCAACAAATGGGGCTATGGCTTTTACCCTGTCTTTTGGGTAATTGGTAGCGTATGGTTCGGTATACAATTCAACCCGGTCAGTTCCTGTTTTAGATGCAAATTCAATATTTCTTAAATCCGTATCAATAAATATAGATACACGAATTCCTGCACTCTGAAAATCGACTACTACATCTTTTAGAAATTCCAGGTTCTTAACTGTATCCCAACCGGCACTCGAAGTGATTGCTTCAGGAGGATCAGGCACCAGAGTAACTTGATGTGGTTTTACTGATTTTACTAATTTGATGAAATCCGGCGAAGGATATCCCTCAATATTAAACTCGGTTTTTAGAATTGGACGTAAATCCCACACATCGGCATAGCGAATATGGCGTTCGTCGGGTCGTGGGTGAACGGTAATTCCTTGTGCCCCAAATCGCTCGCAGTCTAATGCTACCTGACAAACATTTGGGACGTTTCCGCCTCGCGCATTCCGCAATGTGGCTATTTTGTTGATGTTAACACTGAGTTTAGTCATAGTTTTTTCTGTTTAAATTATTTAATGTAAATCGTAAGAATCTATTCCTACAGTTGCTGCAATGGGAAATTTATTAATTTCTCGGTCTTCGTTTTGTAACTTTATATCATGTAACTCGTTATTAAAACACTTGCAGGTGTCATTTTCATTTAGTTCCTTTGCATAGCTTTTGTTGCTGATAAAGATATTTGCCACAAAAATAATTAAAAAAACTGATGCATGTCAGCAGATAATTATCTTTCGTCTTTTTTAAACTTTTATGTGGAGCCGAGTTAGCGTTATTGAGTTCATTTACAATAGTATTTTGCAATTTTATTAATTTCTAGACAATATGAGAATAGCCGTTTTTGGAAATATTTATCGTAGTGTGTTACTCTCACATATCCAGCTGTTACTTGAGTATTTTAAAGATAAAAAGGTCGTGCTTTTGCTTGACAAGGAATTGCATGAATTTGTGAGTGGACATGATGCCTGTTGCATGGATCAGACGGAAATAATTCTGAATGACAATTTTGAAGCCGATTTGGCTTTGAGTATAGGCGGCGATGGTACGTTTTTAAATACAGCTGCCAGAATAGGGCGAAAACAAATTCCTATTTTGGGTATAAATACTGGCAGACTGGGTTTTTTAGCTGATGTTTCGGCAGATGAAATTCTTTCTGCTTTGGATGCAATATTAGATAAGAAATATAGTATTCAAGAAAGAACATTGCTTCATGTTGAAACTTCCGATGGAACGACTTTCGATTATCCCTATGCGCTCAATGAGGTTTCTGTATTGAAACAGGATAGCTCATCTATGATGAGTATCACGGCCAGTGTCAATGGTGAGAAAGTTCATACTTACCATGCTGATGGTTTGTTAGTGGCAACTCCAACGGGGTCGACGGCTTACTCGATGAGTGTGGGAGGCCCGCTGGTAGTTCCCGAGGCAGAGAATTTTATTCTGTCGCCTATTGCTTCACATAGTTTGAATGTGCGACCATTGATTGTTCCCGATACTTGGGTTTTTGAGTTGGAAGTTCAGAGCAGGAGCCAATGTTACTTGGTGGCGTTGGATGGACGTTCGAAAGTGTTGGAGCTGAAAACAAAACTGAGAATTACGAAAGCTGACTATACTATCAAAATAGTCAAGCAATTGAATCATACTTTTTTCGATACGCTGAAGAATAAGTTGATGTGGGGGGTGGACAAGAGAAACTAGTCGATGTGATAATGTGTTGATGTAGTAATTTGCTAATTCATGATTTGTTGATTATATAATATGAGAATAGTTTTTATGGGCACACCCGATTTTGCGGTGGAGAGCCTGAGAATATTGGTTGAGAATAAATACGATGTGGTGGGTGTGATTACAATGCCCGACAAACCTGCCGGACGTGGACATAAAGTTCAGTTCTCGGCGGTGAAGCAATATGCGCTGGAACAGAATTTACGTATTTTGCAGCCGGAGAAATTGAAAGATGAAGCCTTTTTGGAAGAACTACGTGCTTTGCAGGCTGATCTGCAAATAGTGGTTGCTTTCCGCATGTTACCCGAAGTGGTGTGGAATATGCCCCGGTTCGGAACATTTAATCTTCATGCTTCCTTATTGCCTCAGTATCGGGGTGCGGCGCCTATTAATTGGGCAATCATTAATGGAGACAAAGAAACCGGTGCAACGACATTTTTCCTGACGCATGAAATTGATACAGGGAAAATTATTCAACAAGAAAAAATTGCTATTGCTGAAACAGATAATGCCGGCGATGTCCACGATAGGTTGATGGAAATGGGAGCGAAGCTGGTAAAGAAAACGGTGGACATGCTAATAGAAAGTAAGATAGATGCAGTAGATCAGGCTCAATTTATTCATTCTGGTCTTGAACTGAAGGCAGCTCCAAAGATATTCAAAGAAACATGCCAGATTGATTTAGCCTGGGATGTGGAGCGCGTTTATAATTTCGTTCGGGGTTTGTCGCCCTATCCGGCAGCTTGGGTGGAGATTCAATTTCCAAACCAACAGGAAAAAATGATTTTAAAAGTTTTTGAAACAGAGAAAGAAATCTGTGACCATGAGTTAGCAATCGGAACAATTGTTACCGACGGAAAGAAGTACGCCAAAGTGGCATTATCCGATGGCTACATAAACTTGAAATCGGTTCAAGTGGCAGGCAAAAAACGAATGGAAATCGGAGAATTGTTGCGCGGAATGCGATAATAAAGCCGAAACCTTTTGGAGTGCAGAGCACCCAAAAGAGATTCCAAATTCTATCATAAAACCTCAAAGGTGCTACGCGCTCTTTGAGTTTTTTTATTTTGCGGCTATTGTTTCAATTTCTACCAAAGCTCCCAGTGGCAATGCTTTTACTGCAAAAGCCGAACGAGCAGGACATTCTGTTTGGTAATATTTCTTGTACACCTCGTTCATCTCTGCAAAATTGGCAATATCCGATAAAAATACGGTCGATTTTACCACATCGGCAAATGTATAACCAGCCTCAAGTAAGATTGCATTGATATTGGCAAAAACCTGTTCGGTTTGTGAGGTGATTTCTGTTGCTTCAATTTTGCCAACAGCAGGATTGATTGGGATTTGTCCGGAAATATACAAAGTTCCGTTAGCCTCAACGGCTTGACTGTATGGCCCAATGGCTGCCGGAGCATTGGGTGTGTT
>DATFAW010000025.1:0-2587 GCA_035254165.1 Paludibacter sp. | reverse complement strand
AAAATTAAATACGAAATAACAACTACATTAGTTTAGGAGGAGATGAACGTGAATAGTAGAATGTCTGTTTCTTAAAATAATTTGAACTTACATTAAATGAAAGCTTTTTTATTTACTAATAAAAACAACTCAACGATCATGAAAACTAATCAATTTAAAAGAGTATTGATTGCAATGGATTACGATGAAACATCGCAAAAAGTTGCCGAAGTAGGTTTTTTGATGGCAAAGGCTATGAATGCGGAAACTGTATTGTTACATGTAATCTCCGAACAGCCGGTTTATTATTCGGGGTACACTTATATGCGTGAGTTTCGGGTTGATATTATGGACGACTTACGAAAGTCTACTCAAAATTTTTTGGATAAAGCAAAAAAACATCTTGGTGATGAGTCAATTAAAACAATTTTGAGAGAAGGCGAAATTGCAGAAACTATATTGGAAACTGCAAAAAAAATGGAGGCAGATATTATTGTGATGGGTTCTCATAGTCGAAAATGGTTAGAAAGTATTATTCTCGGAAGTGCATCGGAAGATGTGCTAAAGAAAACAACTATTCCGCTTTTTATAGTTCCAACAAAAATGCAAGCTGAATAGTGTTTTGTAGCTGGAAGTCTAAATGATTTGAATGATAAAAGAAAAGGAAGAACTACATGGTTCTTCCTTTTCTTTTATATCTCTTATTTTACATAGAACCGTGTTGTTCCGCTCCAACTTTTACCACCTCCTACAGACTGCATGCCGGTTATTTCTGCCGGTAAATTTAGATTAGGTGCATTAATAGCCCATGTTTGTGGTTCGGGGCAGACCCAATCTACTTCTCCGCCATTGTTCCAAAGTGTCCAATGTTTGAATTGGCTGTCCACTTCGTAATAAACGCTTACATTATCTTTAGTGTTGGTCAGAATGGCTCCATGATAAGGTCTTCCATTGTCAATGATTGCTTCGTCGGTCAATGCTATTTCGATTGGTTTTCCGGTAACAGTCATTCCGTCTGTGCGTAGCAGTGATTCTTCTTCCGATAAATTTAATAAATTTTCTGTAGGCAGGCTACGATCAGATAATTCCCAACGTTTTCCGGCTGATAGACGCAATTTATAATCCGATTTATCTGTGTTTTTCGAGAAAGGCAATCGGATAGGAGTGTGGTAACCTACGCCCAGCGGCATAGGTTCAGTTCCTAAATTGTTGAATGTGACAATGTGTGTTAACTCATTATCGGTGAGAATTAATCGTATTTTGCACACAAATTCGTGCGGAAAATTGGCATAGATAGCATTGTTTATTTTATTTGAGAAAAAGCTAGCTTCCACCTCTACTGCATCCGACGAAAAGCGGGTGCGCGTGATGGTAAAGGGTTGCGATTTAATGATTCCGTGGTGATAATTATTTTGATCTGGAATAGTGATAGGATATTCGTAATTTTTCCCGGCAAAACTGTATTTTCCGTCTTCAATGCGGTTTGGAGGGAAAAGCAGTGGTACACCAAAAATTTGTGGTCGACTCAAAAATGTTTCAATTTCCTCTGTGGTTGGTGTGCGAAGTATATCAACGTGCATTACTTTGTTGTAAAGCTTTACCAAATTAGCGCCTATCGAAGGCACAATGATGGCTTCGTATACATTTGTTTCGAGCAAAACGGCATCAATCCCATGCCAGTCAATTTTTTCAATATTCATTGTCTTGTTTTTTGTAATAAATTATACTGTCTTTCCTTAAAGCAGCGATGGCTTCACTACTTAAATTTATATAGTTGCAATTAGTAAAGCTATCACGATTTACTATCCTTGGCAAATTTAGCAAATAGTACTGGATAATGCATTGTTTCAATCAGAATTTAATTATCGTTAAATATAGGATCGCTCATAAAAAAGGTATACACGTTTGTGGTGTATACCTCATTTTATGATCTTAAATAAACTTCGACGGAGTTTAACTGTTTGGGCCGAGCTCTACGCTTGCGTTAATTGTAACTTCATCACCAATCATTGCTGCAGGAAATTTGCTACCAATGCCGAAATCCGATCTTTTCAGCATTCCTTTCACTGTAAATACAGCAATATCTTTCTTATTCATTGGATTAGTCACTTTCCCTTCGAATATCAGATCTAGCACAACCTGCTTTGTAACCCCATGCATAGTCAAATTGCCAGTCAGCTTATAATCATTGCCTTTTATATTGGTTACAGATGTGCTTTTGAAAACAAGCGTTGTAAATTGTTTAGCATCGAAAAACTCAGCACTCTTCAAATGCGTATCGCGTTGTTCCTGGTCGGTGTTGATGCTTGCAATTTGGGCAACAACTTCAATTTTAGCATCGCTGTAATCTGGTTTTGTAGTTACAGCTTTGACTTCAAATTGTTTGAAATTGCCTGTTACATGAGAAATCAGAAGATGCGAAATAGTGAATCCCAAGCGGGAATGAGCGGCATCTGAAACCCATGTTTGTGAAAATGCTGTAATAGCAAATAGCATAAGCATGATTGATAAACTAATTTTTCTCATAATTTTTTTTGTTTTAGTTGATATTTTTTGTTTGAAAATTGTCCGGTTAAGATTTGTTGTTTTGTTTTATGTTTAATGAAAC
>DATFAW010000024.1:0-6630 GCA_035254165.1 Paludibacter sp. | reverse complement strand
TCATTTCGCACAATAGCTACCTGGATATTCCGGAGCATACTGATGCATAAAAACGGAAGGTAAACCAGAATTAAAAAACATGATAATAAGAATGTAAGAACCTGTAATTAAGATGGACACCACCTTTGTTGGTAAGATTATATAAAGCATGACAAGACACAGCAACGACAAAACATTGCTTTTCTTGAGTTGAATGTAGCGCACTCCAGCGGCGGATATGTTTCTTAAATGAGTAAAGAATGATCTCCTACCGGGAGAATGACACAGGTCGCACACACCGTACCGGCAGGTGGAATTTTCTTTTTAGATCGGGAAGCGGGACGAAGGATGTTCATAATGCACAGCCCAATAAGGAGACTTTCCTTATCCTAATGAGGAGAGTCTCCCTATTAGGCTGTGAGTTGTTTCCTCATTCTGCTGAGGAGAGCGTCTTTATTATGCTGAGGAGATATTCCTCATTAGGAGGTGATAGAGGAATCTCCCGCTGTTGTAATTCTGTGAACTGTACCAGCGAGAGGGATAATAAGCAGGTTGGGTTATGGAGCAATGCAGTCATTACTCATTACTTCTCCATATTATGTAAATACAGAAGATATGAAAGAAACGATTATTTTACAAAGAGGTAATAAAAGAGCGCAGTCCAAATACCATAACTACTTAGATGCTGCCTAAAGAATGCCAATGCTCTGGTTAGCTGGTTTTCGACTGTTTTTTCAGAAATACCTTTCAGTAGGGCAATTTCTTTATTTGAGAGACCTTTTTCTCGGCTAAGGAGGAATATTTCTTTTCGTTTAAGGGGTAATTGTTCAATTAAGTTTTCGTATTTTTGTTTTAAAAAGAGGAAATCTATTTGCTCTTCTGTTCCTCCGTTATACGATTCACCAGCTTGAGCTATATAATCAAGATACTTTTGTTCCGTCAGGCGCTTACGAAACAACGAAAGCATTGCATTTTTGGCAATTGTAAATATATACGCTTCAAAATTAGTATCTTTCTTCAAAGTATACCGGCTTTCCCAAACCTTTATAAACACCTCTTGAACAAGATCATAGGCGTCATGATCATTTTTAAGATAAGCAATCGAAAAACGAAATATCTTTGAATGGAACAGTGAGAAAATTTCTTCCATTACTTTTTTATCATCGTTGCGTAATCGATCTGCAAAATTGCTTTCTATATTAATCATAAGGAATGTAAAAGGTGAGAAAATAGAAAATGCTTATATAACGAAAAAAAATAACAATGCATCAGATTTGTGAATTTACAGTTTATGCAACACACAAGTAGAAATTCATTTATTAAAAAACAATAATATTTATCGGCTTCGCATTATTTAACCACCTGACAATAAGCAGACTTATTAACATTGTGTTAGTATCCAATGACAAAGTTATACATAATTTCAGTATTTTCGTCACAACTTTGAAAGAAAAAGACAACTACACTCAAAATAATAACTATCAACAAATTAAGATTCAAGGCCATATTTAATGAACTGTAAATAGTTTTTGAACAACCTATCAAAAGCCTATACTTAGATTGAGATAGAAATTCTTTCCATCCATTTTGTATTATAACAACAATAGAGTTAAATGGACTGAGTCCTATAAAGTTCAGAACCCAGTCCATATCATATAACCACTATAATCTATGCAGCCTCTGGAATGCAGTTCATTTTGGGGTACTCTGCTTATTCCTGCACCATAATAGTTTGAAGCGGAACATTCCAGCCTTCAACAGTTACTTTTGCATCAACACTTCCGTTGTATTCCAAACGAATCGTTTTATCGGAGCCGGGAAGTACCGACACATAGTTGTTGTCATAAAATACAGGAAGAACTCGTTTTCCGGTAGCAGAATTCACAAGCGAAATCCTATTGAAAAATGCTAACGGATTACCTGCAGAATTAGATATTTTAACCTCGGTTACATTCGGAGAAACTTTGCGAGCTGTAACAGACACATTAGCTTTCTTCATATGTTGCAATCCAGAGTAATTACCTGTTGAATCGGGTAACCAGTAGATATTTTCGCTCATCACAGTTTGACGGGCATCCACAATCTGCATTTTGAGGAATGTTCCTTTTTGAGCACGTTGTTTGTCAATATCAGTTTTCATGGGGAAATACTGCTGAACCGATGTTGGGCTAATCTCTACAATCATGTCATTTGCAGAAATTTCTTTTCCGTCAAGATCAATAAACGAAGTCTTGAGCATCACGTCGTGATAGGGTTGAAAAGTATTATTGACAATCATAGCCATTCCATCCACCGGATTACACATTACATGTAAAGGCTCGCTACCGTTACGGAGGCCATAAAGACAGGCATTTACGTCAAGATAATAATCATACATTTGTCCACGCAGGGCCGTCCACGGATTCTGAGTTTTCCATATTATAAAACCAGTATACCAATCCCAGCTATGAGCGCTGAATCCTTCGGCCAGTGCCCGATACTGATCGAAATTGACCAACTGAGCTATATCGCCGAATTCTTTAATATCTTTAGGATTGCCATAAGGCACAATAAAATTGCCATAACCGATGTCTTTGTGATAATCCCACACGGAGTCAATTTTATTTTGCTGATATTGCGGCACTACCCGATTTTCGTTGGGAAGAAATCGCTCCAGTGACTCAGCATCACCAGTACCAACAGAGCCCACTTCGGAGTTGAACGGGAAAGTCCGATAACTCCAGAAAGTCTTCGGATCCTGAATAGTGTAAGGTCCATCTCCATTACCTCCGATAGAATTGTAAGACATACTATCGGTATTTGAATATTTGAAAAAGCAACGCGTACCGTCTAATTTAGGCAAAATCGAATCCTGTAAAGGAATCAGAATATCAGCAGGAGGCGTAATTTCATTACCGCCACACCAAATGGCAAGTGACGCATGGTTGCGTACCATCTTAATCATGTCTGCCATCGAAAGGAGAGACAATGCATGATCGTCGGGATACTTGCGGCGGATCCACTGATCCTCTTTCTTCATCGGATCCACCCAACGACCGTTGCAGTCGCCGGAGAACCAGAAATCCTGAAACACAAGCATTCCATATTTATCACAAGCATCGTAAAATTCAGGACGTTCAATGAGCGCTCCTCCCCAGATACGGATCAGATTGAGGTTCATATCACGATGAAAACGAATTTCAGCATCGTAGCGTTCGGGACTAAACCGCAACATGGCATCGGATATAATCCAATTACCTCCTTTGATGAATATTTTCTGCCCATTAACCGCAAATTGCATACTGCGGGTATGTTCGTTCCATGTATGCGTAATTTCGCGCACACCGACTGTTACGTCTGTATCGTCTAACACTTTGCCATCAGCTGCCACAAAACGATATGTAAGGTCGTAGAGCGGATGCTCTCCATACATATTCGGCCACCATAGTTTTGGATTTTTCAATGTCAAATCCGGTAGTTTTACTTCGGTGGTTCTCGAAGCTGCAAGCACAACGGGCTGTTTCACTGTTTGTCCGTCAATGGTATATTCTACAGTTCCACGAATGGCTTTTGCCTGTGGATTCTCCACTTCAACAGTGGCTTTAATGATAGCCGGCTCTTGTTGCTTAGCCTCAGGATCGCGTTTCCCTGGTACAATTGTAACAACATGTGGATTCTTCAGCGCAACACCATGTGTCTTTTCAATCGTTACCTTGTCCCAAATACCGGTATTCCGGTCGCGAATAGGCTGAATCCAGTCCCAGCCGGCAGTATATTGATGAGACAGATTTTTTGCAATACGACCGTCACCACCCTGACCACCATTCGGATTACCAACCGGATCCACCGGATAAACAATCACCGCCAGACGATTATTTCCGTCTTTAGCCAACAGCGAAGTGACATTGTACGACTGACGAAGGTACATCCCGTAATGACGTTGAGGATTTACCTTTTTGCCATTGAGAAAGACATCGCAAGCATAGTTAACCCCGCGAAAGTTGAGATAAACCTGATCACTCCCCTTAACCGGAGTTTCTTTAAAGTCTTTTACAAACCAATAGGTATAATAGTCGCGGCCTGTATTATAAATATCAGGTATCTTTTTGTTGTTCATTCCATAAAACGGATCGGGAACCAGCTTATTATCCAGCATGGTAGTGAGGACTGTTCCCGGTACGGTAGCAGGTGACCATTTGTTCAATGAAAATCCTGACTGACTGAGTTGCTCACCCGTTACAGCCACTTGGTTCATATTTTGGCATTGCCATCCGCTCTTCAGTTCGTATTGCTCATGAGCAGATACCCCGGCAAAGAAAAAAGTAAGGAGAAGTATTGATATAAAATGCTTCATTAGATTGATTTTTTATTGTGTTTCAGTTAAACCATCACCTGAGGTAATAGCTTACTGATTACTCTTTTAATAAACCTTTGATTTAGGTCTGTCTTGCTCGTTAACCCCAAATTCTTTATTTGGTTTATCACCCATTACAAACTCCAACGTACCGCCGGCCATAATGTTTTTATAGGTAATAAAGGACTGAGAATAAGCCTGACCATTCAGCTTCACCGACTGGATATAAACATTATTTGTTCCTGTTTTATGCACATCGATTGTGAATTTTTTACCAGCAGGTAAGGTAATAGTGGCTTTATCAAACAACGGAGAACCAAACACAAAGCAGGCACCAGCAGGATTGACCTGATAAAAGCCTAATGATGAAAGTATATACCATGCCGACATCTGACCACAGTCTTCATTACCGCTCAATCCGGCAGGTTTGTCAAAGTAACGGTTTTCAAGAATATAGCGGATCTTTTCTGCCGTTTTCCATTGTTGACCTACGTAAGCATACAAATAGGCAATGTGGTGGCTAGGTTCGTTGCCATGAGCATATTGGCCAATCAAACCGGAGATATCAGGAGATGCTTCTGCCCCTAAACTTCCTTGTATGATAAACAAGCTGTCAAGTTTTTGTGTAAAAGGCTTTTCGCCGCCAAACTGACCAATCAGACCTTCAACATCCTGAGGTACCAGCCAGGTATATTGCCATGCATTTCCTTCTGTATAATCGCCCCATTCATGAATCGATTTGAACGGATCAAGCGGTTCGCGGAAAGAACCGTTATCAAGTTTCGGACGCATGAAACCTGTCTTTGGATCAAAATATTGAGTATACGCTTTGGCACGTTTCGAATAATATTCATAGTCGCTTTGCTTGCCAAGCTTCTGAGCAAGTTGAGCTATTGCCCAGTCGGACAGTGCATATTCGAGGGCTTTAGAAACCGACTCTTTTTCTTTGTCTGCCGGAATATAACCCTTTGCTTTGATATAATTTACACCGTAATCATCTCTCATAGAAGATGCTTTCATGGCTTCGAATGCCAATTGCGGGTCAATACCTTTGAAACCTTTGAAATAAGCATCGGCAATAACAGGAACAGCCGGATAACCCACCATACAATCCGTTTCCGAACCCATCAACGGCCAGATCGGTAATTTGCCCTGTTGCTGATAAATGGCAAGCAGCGATTGTACCATATCGGGAACACGATCGGGCTGAATGATGGTATAAAGCGGTTGTGCAGCACGGTAAACATCCCATAACGAGAAAACCGTGTAGTTTTGGAATCCCGGATTTTTATATTCTTTTTTGTCTGTACCTCTGTAATCGCCATTATGATCGTTAAACAAAACAGGTGCAGTAAACATGTGATACATTGCGGTGTAAAAGGTTCTCAGTTGATGAATATTTTTTGTTTCGACAGAGACTCTTCCTAGCTCTTTATTCCATTTTGCATAAGCATTGTCGGCCACTTGTTGAAAATTCCATGCGGGAATCTCCGCTGTAATATTAGCCAAAGCATTTGATTCGCTTACAGGTGAAATACTGATCTTAGCCATAATCACTTCCTTGGCTTTGGTCTTGAAATTCAGTACTGCAATGGCTGAATCGCCTTCAAGCACAATTCCTTTCTGCGGCTTCATGCCATTGAACAACAAAGTAGCATCGGCTGCACGCGACAGCTTGATAGCAAAGTAGAGCCGTTGATCTTTTGACCAACCAGTAGAGAAACGATAACCTATGTATGTGGTAGCATCTACTCTCTTGATGAAGGTTTTCACTGGTTTGTCCCAACCGATACCCATTGCCAGATTGATGCCTATGTGAGCAGCAGATGATTGCGGAAAGGTATATCTGTGAAAAGCTACACGTTCTGTCGCTGTCATTTCAGCTTTCACCGAATAAGCTTTCAGGTTCATTGAAAAATAGCCTGGTTTAACTACCTCATCTTTGTGCGTATAAAGCGTTGCCCAACCAGATAATGGAGCTTTTTCGGTACCGGGGCTTGTCATTACTTTGCCTGTGTATGGCATCACCAGAATATCACCCAAATCTCCGATACCGGTACCACTAAGGTGCATTTGCGAAAATCCTGTCACAATACTGTCGGAATAGTGGTACCCCGAACACCAGTCCCAGCCTTTCACATAGTTGTTAGGACCTACCTGGACTGCTCCAAACGGAACATGGGCGCCAAGAAACACATGACCATGATCTCCCGTTCCGATGTAGGGATCAACGTACCGCGCAACATCTCTCGTCTGCGCATTTCCGCACTGCAAAGCTGCAAGCAGTAAAATCATAATAAATTGTAAACTCCTCTTCA
>DATFAW010000023.1:0-2401 GCA_035254165.1 Paludibacter sp. | reverse complement strand
ATATACTGCTGCTATTTATGCTTCTCGCGCTAATCTGTCGCCGGTTCTTTACGAAGGTATGCAACCCGGTGGACAATTAACCACAACCACCGAGGTAGAAAATTTTCCCGGTTATCCTTCGGGAACGACGGGAACGGAATTGATGGAAGACCTCAAGAAACAAGCCGAACGATTTGGTGCGGATATTCGATTTGGAATGGCTACTGCCACCGATTTATCAGTTGCACCATATAAAGTAACCATCGACGGCGATAAGGTGATTGAAGCCGAAACCATTATTATTTCTACCGGAGCCACAGCTAAATATCTTGGACTTCCCGACGAGCAAAAATATGCGGGATCAGGCGTTTCGGCTTGCGCCACTTGTGATGGCTTTTTCTACCGTAAAATGATTGTAGCCGTAGTTGGTGGTGGCGATACTGCTTGTGAAGAAGCTACTTACCTGGCTGGATTGGCAAGCAAAGTGTATCTGATTGTTCGGAAAAACTTCTTGCGTGCGTCTAAAATTATGCAGGAACGTGTAATGAACAATCCAAAAATAGAAGTGCTTTTCGAACATGAAACATTGGGTTTGACCGGCGACAAAGTGGTACAAGGTGCTAACCTGGTAAAGCATCGCGGAAAAGTTGATGAAGAACAGGTTCATATTGATATTGACGGCTTTTTCCTAGCTATCGGGCACACGCCAAATTCCGGTATTTTCAAACCCTGGGTTGAGACTGACGAAGTGGGTTATATCAAAACCATTCCAGGAACAACACGCACCAATGTGCCCGGTGTATTTGCGGCCGGTGACGTATCCGACCCGCATTATAAACAAGCTATCACGGCGGCCGGAACAGGTTGTCAGGCTGCTATCGAAGCTGAGCGCTATTTATCGGAAAAAGGATTGTAAAAATAAATCTTCATTTATCAAAAACGGGATGTCAATTTTGGCATTCCGTTTTTTGTCTGAAAACAGGCTTGGTTTTTAGCCTGATAATAACCTTTTCAACCGTATTTTCTGATTTTTCCAACCTGTTTATTCTCAAGAAAAACAACCGGTGAGTATATTTAAAATTTCCTTTTCATTTTGGCGGTTTTTTTGTACTTTTGTGCGATTAAAACTAAATGTGCCCATATGCAACCAAATATCACAAAATCTGCTTTATATAATTTCCATTTTGTAGGATTATTGTTGTCGGTAAAGTTTATTCTCTCAGCTCAAAAATATAGTATTCTTGCTTCGTTTGCCTTCTTCATTTCTATTTTGCTGATTTTTATACTATACAGAATGTCTGTTCATTTCCGCGATAATGAATGCAATGGTACTATTAAATACGGACAAGCTTTCAGTTACATTTTTCTGGTTTATTTATTTGGCTCCTTTGTTTCTTCAATTGTTATGGTGATTTACACGAGTCTGATTGATACTCATTACCTAACGACTACCCTTGACGTTCTTTTGAAATTATACGATAGTTATAACTTTCCAGTTGATGATAAAACATATGCAGTTTTAAAGGCCATTTATAAACCAGTTCCATTCTCGTTGATAAATATTGTTTCCAGTATGATTGGTGGAGCATTTTGGGGTTTGATATTAGCTGCATTTGTAAAGAAAGAGAAAAATATATTCAGTTAGCAGTAATTAGTTAACGGTTAGCAGTAATGTGCCAACTTGTAACTTGTAACTTGTAACTCATAACTAAATTTAATATGGATATTTCAATAATAGTACCGTTGTATAACGAAGAAGAATCGCTACCAAAGCTGTTTGAGTGGATTGAGCGTATCATGAACGAAAATAAGTATACATTCGAAGTTATCTTTGTGAATGACGGTAGTACCGACAAATCGTGGGAAGTGATTGAAAAGCTTCAAAAAAAGTCGGCTAACGTACGAGGAATCAAATTTCGCCATAACTATGGCAAATCACCAGCTTTGTATTGTGGATTTCGTGCAGCTAAAGGCGATGTGGTTATTACTATGGATGCTGATTTGCAAGATAGTCCGGATGAAATTCCGGGATTGTTTTCAATGATTAAAGATGAGAACTACGATTTAGTATCCGGCTGGAAGAAAAAGCGGTATGATTCAAAACTCACTAAAAATGTACCCTCAAAATTATACAATGCAACCGCACGCAAAGTTACAGGTTTAAAGTTGCATGATATGAATTGCGGTTTAAAAGCATATCGTAATGAGGTTGTTAAGAATATTGAAGTATTTGGTGAAATGCACCGTTATATTCCATTTCTGGCAAAGAACGCCGGGTTTACAAACATTGGTGAGAAAGTAGTTGAACACCGCAAACGTCAATTCGGGGAGACAAAATTCGGATTAAACAGGTTTGTAAATGGTTACCTTGATTTGATGACACTTTCATTCTTGTCAAAATTCGGAAAAAAGCCAATGCATT
>DATFAW010000022.1:0-5177 GCA_035254165.1 Paludibacter sp. | reverse complement strand
GCGTTGGCGCCCGACCACCAGAAATGTCCTATCTCGTGGGATAAACCGCAACGGGTGTCGAAATTAAATTTCTTTGTCCGCCACGAAATAAAGTTTTTCCTGGAGTATCCGCCTCCTTCTGCAAAAGGGGTTATCACCAGTTTTAAATTAGTCTTATCCTTAGCTCCATAAAGACTTTCAAAAAGATTAAAAGTAAACTTGCATTCGGCTAAAGCCGAATCAGCTGCCGATTCCGACAAGTCAGCATAATCCAATTCAATACGAATATCTTTGTCATCCAGCACTTTTGTTTTAAGCTTTCGGGAAGCCATAATCACATTATCAAAACCGCTCCAGGCTTGTTTCATCTTCCAGTATTTCTTTTTCTTCGTTACGATACCGGAGCCTATTACATTATATTGATCATCAATCGTAACATTAATGTTCGATGTGAAATTACGTCCGTTTATCGGGAACCAGGCACAATAAAAATTCAATTCTATCCAATCATCCGAAAATGATTTAGCCCAACCAACCAAGTTGTGCATATCACAATCATAATCGACGAAAACCCGCTGCTTTTGTTTACTGCCAGCCGGTTTTACCACTGTAAGATTCCGGCCCTGCTCAATATACATTATTGGTGAGGGAGCTATCGTATCGAAATTATAGGTAAGCTGAGTTTGATTGCTTCGTATGGAATGAATCGAACTGGACTTCCATAAAACCAAAGATATGCTGTCGCTGGTTTTAAAATCGACATCCATCGAGCCTTTTACATGAATTCGTTTTGAAGCGACATCAATATTTACATTTAAATCGTACGATTTAATCTCTTGTGCGCGGATAGAAATAGATATCAATGCACTAAAAATAAACAGGATTGTTGTTCTCATGACATATATTATTTAATTGGCGGCAATCCAACAAAATTCAATCGTACTTAGCTAAAAGTTTTTCTGAATACATTATCTCCAAACCCCTATCACCAACAAATACTTATTTAGTTTAACGCCGTGTATTTTAAATATAGACGTTATTAATCTAAATCTATTACGGGCACTTCGTATTTTTAACTTTATTTATTCCTACCACCTCAGCCGGTTCTTTAAGTGCTGAAGGCAAAAACCGGAGATTAACTTCGTAAGCCCCCGCCCGTGGTTGGCATTATTTTATTTCAACTGCCATCACCTTATTCTCATAGCTGTTTCCATCCATTTCAAAATGGGTAACTCCTATTATTTTAAAATCATTTTTCTTATAAAACCCTATTGCTCTTGCATTTTTGTGATATGCAGTAAGCCATGCTGCCTTGAAATTCATTTTTTTCAGTTCAGACAATGCCTCAGTTAGCAATTCTGCACCAATACCAATTCCTGTATACCTTTCAAGGATGTATAAAACAGCTATTTCAGGTTGTTTTTTTTCTAATGGGATTGGACATTGGGATTCAAAATCTATTTCAGCACAACCAATAATATGATTGTCAATTTGCGCAACCAGCAAAAGCTTGTTCTTGTCAAGAATCGTCTCACGAACTTTGTCCAGGGTAAATTCAGACAAAACGTAATTCGAAAACTCTTTTCTTAAACCCTCAACGGCATAAGTAGCTATCCATACCTGCTGTTTCAGAACTGTTATGTTTTCAAGGTCATTTATTTCGGCTCTTCGAATGACTAATCTATTGGTCATATTTGTTTTATTATTTCAACATTACCCCACCACTTCAGATAGGTGCTGTAAGTTTCGACGCAATTAATTGCGACTGAGAACCTGGCAAAGTTCCGGATTACCTTCAAAGTCTGCCATAGCCTTTCTCCATTCATCCGAAATGGGATGGGAGCTTTTGGTTTTTGCATCAAAACAAACCATCACTGTCTGGCAAATACACTTCACTTCATTTGTATCAACATCGATCAATTGCTGTAACAGCTTAAAGCTTTTATTTCCAACTTCGACCACAGCAGTTTCCACAGCTACGTTTTCTCCCGGATATACCGACAGTAGAAAGCTTACCTGAATGTTTGCTATTACTACACCCACCTCTTTGCTGGCAGTTGCCCCGGGCATGACTTCATCAAAATAAGAAGTCTTTCCCAAATCATAGAATGAGAAGTAAACCGAGTTATTTACATGTCCTAATGCATCGAAATCATTAAAACGTAGTTGTATAGGTGTTGTGTGATTGAATTTAATCTTATCCATATTGTAATTTCTTTATTTTATGCAAAAATACGCATTTTAGAAACTGGTTGTATACATTCTCCCATTTATTACCTATCCGCGCCAACGGATATATCGGGACACTATCCCTCAACCCCGAAATAACTTATCACCACTTTGATGATTAAAGGCCGGATGCAGATCAAAACGGACAACACCAACAATAGCTTTATCACCAACGGCCTTAGCTACAAGCGCTGTACCTTCTGTTCCAAACCCTGCACACAATTCGATGGCAGTAACGCCATCTTCTACTAATTGTAAAGCTACTTCTTGAGCTTCTTCATAATTCTTTACTCCTACAACCGATAATCTCACGACCGGAGAATCAATAACCGTCCGATGAATATTATAATCATTCTCGGGGGCTACAAAAATAAATGCTGCTTTTACTGACATAATTATTATTTTTCTGTTTGTAAATATTTACACTGCATAAATCTAAATTCTATGCAGCTATTAGTTGTTTCTTAGTTTGGTGCAGGCGAATATTGATCGGCAACTATCCACCATTTGTTGTTTTCTTTTACCAGCGAAAACATATCCCGTCCATTCATTTCAATAGTATGTCCATTGATGTCGAATGACATCTCAAACCGGTAGGTAACAATAGCGAAAAGTCCGTTTCCATATAAATCTATTTTGGGATCAATCTCTTTCCAATAATTGATTTTGGCCATATCTGTAAAACCTTTCCAGCCGGCTACGCAAGAAGCTTGTCCTACGCGACGGAATTCGTCGGTCGGCGTTATGGCAACCATGTTTTCGTGAAAATAATTGACAAGTTCTTCCGCTTTATTATCAACGGTCCATAGTTTGTTCATGTCGAGGATGGTTTGCCAAACCTCTTCTTTGATTTTGTTTTCGTCCATATTCATTTATATTTTCTAAGTTTGATTAGTTCATTTAGTTGCAATATAGATTTCCACTTCTGAGTTCTCTCCATTTTGAGATTTTTCGCCATAAACTTCGAAATCATACGTGTATTTCCTATTTAATTCTTTATCCCTTTTCCAAATATCCATCCATACATCAACTATTGCCTTGGGCATTGGTCCTTTTGCTGTGAATTTCTCGAAATTGTCAGAAGGGAATTGTCTACCGATAAGTCCTGCCGGAACATTCTCTAAACTTTTTACCTGCATACCAATAATTGTGGTATACTTGTCTGTAAAGTCCGATTTGTAGTCAGTGTATATTGAATAAATGTCATGACTTAACTTGTTTGGTATTTTTTCAAACAGGTTCTCCTCATAAAATCGTTGCCAAAGTTTACCAATATCTTGTGCAGCTTGATTATCCTTGTTAGTTGTTTTTACAGATATCCCGATTATGTTGAAGTCTTTTATTATTGTCATATTGTCTCTATTTATCTTATTGTTTGTTCATTTTATATGTCACCCTTCGCTAGCGCAGGTCTGCTGACTGCATAGAAGCTTCTGCGATATCAATATCAAAAGATATATCGTTCGTCCCACTCTATTCCATGCTCTTTAAGCAAAGCCCTATATTCATCTTCAAAATTCACTTTTCGGTGATGTTCTTTCTGATTCTTGATGTAGTTTACAATCATTTCCTTATCCCTAAAGCTGTAAGTTAGTGCACATGAACCTTCCGCCCACGATTCAAATTTTGGATAATTACCGGTTTCTTTCATCCAACGGTTTGAAGCCGTTTTAATTTCTTTTACAAAATCCGATAATGCGACAGTGGGATGTAAATCGCACAAGATATGAATGTGATTCTCCATTCCATTTATACGGTACAAAACTCCCTTTCTACTTTTTATTATACCCCAAATATACTTGTACAATTCATCGTGCTGCTCAATAGGCAACGTGTTCTTTTGGTTATGTGTACAAAACACAATGTGATACAGAATTTGTCGGTAACTATTCATATCATTATCTTATTTATAGATGGGTCAACTCCTACAGAGTTGGTAATTTGTTTTGTCTCTCCCCCCGGATAAATCCGGGGGTTATTCATAGACAACTCCTAACGGAGTTATTCCTTATATGTGTTCATTCTATTTTTCACACTCTCACTTAAAAAAGCTAAACCAAAACTCTGTAAGAGTTTACTGTGCATAACCCCCGGATTTATCCGGGGGAATAACTGAGCAGATATTACCAACTCCGCAGGAGTTTCCCAACAATATCAAAAGATATATCCCTTCGCTGGCGCAGTTATTCATCCTACCAATCAGTGCCAGACATTATTCGTTAAATAAATTTCAGATTCGGTTCTACAGGGTTTTGTGGAGAATAAAACTCAACTTTTCCACATTTCGGACAAATATATAAATCAAATGATTCTCTATTCGTGAATGCTTCAAAGATATTCCCAAAGACTCCTAATCTGGTTCCTTCGTGGAATTTAAAGTTTCCTGAAAAAATAAGGGGTACTTTGCATCGTAGACAATCAATCTCTTTATTCTCTCTAATAGATTCATCTTTAAATTCTACAATTTTATTTTCGGTCATACTGTAATTACAGTTCCAACATAATTCAAAATTGTCCTCAATCTCAGCATTACAATTCGGGCATTTTTTCATGATTTCTCTAATTTATTTATGTTTTTTGCTACCAACTCACAGCTCTGATTGGCGAAACCTATATTTCCACGGGTTGCAACCCGTGGCTAATCACATTCAATCCCTCCGGGTTTTGTGTATATCCCTTACATATCCACCTATCAAATGTTTAATTTCTCCGCAAATATAAATCTTTATTTTTACATATCGGCATCATTATTAAGTTAGTTATCCACAATTTAATAAAGCTATTGTTTTGCACGTCAGCGTAAGAAACATGCGACTATTTTGCTAAGTTGTAGTACCTTTCATTATAGATAGTTTTGTTCTGATAATATAAATTATACGAAGATAAAATGGTAATAACATATATCTAATACGATAATAAAACTTTTTTATATAGGATTATGTTATATTCGTAATAGTTTAATTATAGAA
>DATFAW010000021.1:0-3595 GCA_035254165.1 Paludibacter sp. | reverse complement strand
CCGGGCCAATGTCCTCTGATGCGAAGAATAAAATATCTGCCCCATAATCAACACACCAACAAACATGGCAGCTATTGACATCCATATTTTAAATACTTTTCGGTTAGCTGCATGTTTATATCCTATCTGCTCTTCAAATTGAAGAGCAAATTGATTAAAATAATTTTCAGGAACACCAAATGGTAATTCCTTGCCAATTTTATCAAATAATATGTTATCTCTGTTTGTCATGCAATTGTTTTGACTATTTAGGTTCAAATTGGTTTAATTTATTTGTCATTTTAGTTTGAAAATAACAATCCAACCAAATTTTTGAAATCAATTAAATTTCGTTATTATTACTTTCTAACAAATTATTGTTCCTCCGAAAAAATCTTTTCTATTTTTTTTACTGCATAATGATAAGACGCTTTCAGGGCTCCTACGCTGGTTCCAAGAATGGCTTCCATTTGTTCGTAGGTAATATCATCGAAATACTTCATATTAAAGACCAAGCGCTGCTTTTCGGGCAATGTCAATATAGCCTTTTGTAATTTCATTTGCAGGTCATTACCATTAAAATAAGTATCTGCTTGCAGGTTCTGTAGCAAAGCATCATCAATGTCATCCATGGAATTCTGGCTTCTCATCCGCTTGTTTGTCAGAAAAGTAAGCGTTTCGTTCGTAGCAATTCGATAAAGCCATGTTGACAACTGAGAATCACCCCGAAACCCATCAATCCCATTCCAGGCTTTCATAAATGTATTCTGCAATACATCATTGGCATCCTCATGCGAAAGCACCATTTTACGTATGTGCCAATAAAGCCGTTCCTGGTAGGTACGAACCACTATAGAAAATGCACCGCTTCGGCTTTTCGGTTTGCTAAGTTGAAGTAGTAATTCCTCTTCAGTTGGACTCATACTTTATTGCTTGTGGAACTTTTACAATTTATACCAATTAAATTTCCTGTTTGACTATTCTAAGGTGCAATCGTTTAATTGCAACTCTCATTAATTTACACGCGTGATGTCCGTTCGTCCGGCAAAAAAGCGAATTATGTTTTGCGACGCAAACCGACTCATTTCATTTCTGGCCTCTACAGTAGCCGTTCCATTATGCGGAGCTAAAACCACATTGTCGAGTTCCAGAAGTTCAGAACTAACCTGAGGTTCAAACTCATACACATCTAATGCCGCTCCGTAAATCCAACGATTTTGCAAAGCTTCGACTAATGCTATTTCATCAACCACAGGACCACGGGCTGTATTCACCAGAATAGCTGTTGGTTTCATTCGTTGTAACCGGTTTCGATTGATTAAATGACATGTCTCATCAGATAATGGAGTATGCAGTGACACTACATCGCTCACAGTCAACAAATCGTCGAGTTCAAGCCGTTGTGCCTGATACAAAGTTTCAACATCTGACTGAAGCCTGGTTCGATTACAATAAACAATTTTCATTCCACCGGCCAAAGCACGCCGGGCAAGCGATTGTCCAATGCGCCCCATTCCAATGATACCAAGCGTTTTTCCATAAAGAGTCTGACCTAAATTTTCCAACACTCCCCATTTCAAACCATTCTCAACCCGCAACTTCCGGTCACACTCTGCTACACGACGAGCCGCTGCCAACATAAGTGCAAAAGCCTGTTCGGCTGTAGGTTCAATTACCGGATCGGGCGTATTTGTAACAACGATTCCCTGACTTGTTGCATACTCAACATCGATATTGTTATAACCAACGCCATAGTTTGCGATAATTTTTACGCTACCCTTTGCTGCATCAATCACATCTTTGTCCACCTTAAACTGAAAAGTTGGAACAAAAGCATCGAAAGACGATATTTGTTGAATAACTTCATCCTTAGTAAAACAACCTTTTTCGGGAAAAACAACTTCAAAATGCTCTTCCAATTCGGAGAATCCGGCTGGAAGCAAGCGGGTAGAAACTAAAACACGCATATTATAAGAATTTATAATCGAGTAGCCGATTAAATCTGAATGGGCAAATATACTGAGTTTAGCTGACTCATACAAGAAAAAAAAATCCCCATTGATTGTGCCGAATCAATGGGGATTAAAATTTAGTTCCCGGAATTTAGAAGTTTACTTTAAATTCTACTCTTCGGTTCTTTTCCCTGCCAGCGGGAGTTGTATTACTGGCAACAGGAACAGTTTGACCAAATCCTTTTGCACTAAGTTTAGAAGCATCGACGCCACCCTTAACCAGATAATTTTTAACTGCCTCTGCCCGCTTTTGTGACAACTCAAGATTCTTTAAAGCAATACCCTGGCTATCGGTATGTCCATTGATCTCAAGGTTGTAATATGGATTTTCCTTCATTACAGAAATGACCTTATCTAAAATTTCATTCGACGTTGTTTTAATAATGTCTTTTCCGGCCTCAAATTGAACTCCCCGAAGTGCCTGAGCAAAAATTTTCTTTGTTTCTGCTTTTATTGCAGGACAACCTTTATTAGATATCATACCCTTAACATCCGGACATTTATCCTGATAATCAGGAACACCATCACCATCAGAATCTAATGGGCAACCGGTTGCATCTACTTTTACATCTTTAGGAGTATCCGGGCATTTATCCAGATTATCAGGAACACCGTCACCATCAGAATCCGTTGGACAACCTGTGGCACCTACTTTAGTCCCCGCAGGACTGTTGGGGCATTTATCAAGATAATCAGGAACACCATCACCATCAGTATCGATTGGACAACCGGCAGCATCTACTTTCACGTTCTTAGGAGTATTCGGACATTTGTCAAGATTATCAGGGACTCCGTCACCATCGGCATCTATCACACAACCACGAGCATCAACTTTCTCTCCCACTGGAGTATTTGGGCATTTATCAAGATAATCTGGAACGCCATCACCATCGGTATCAAGCGGGCAACCCGACGAATTAACTCTCAAACCTTTACGTGTGTTTGGACATTTATCGAGATAATCAGGAACGCCATCACGATCAGAATCTTTAGGCTTTCCGAAACAAAATACCACACCAAATGAATGTTCTGCAAATGCATCGTTTTTATCATTGACACCATCGGTAAACAATTTGTCGCGATAATCGTGATTTGTAAGGTTGTATACGAACTTATACTGTAAAGCCAGGTTCTTAGTTATCTTATATTTCAAACCGACTCCAAATGGGACTATAAAATCAGTTCCCTTCGTGTCAACCCGGCTAGCTTGATTGTATCCACCGGCATCATAACCAGCAAGCCCCCAACCCAATTCAATAAAAGGAGACAGGCTGCTACTTTCGTCGAGAAAGTACCCATTATCAAACTTATAATGAAGAAATAAGCTTCCTTCAAATTTTCGACCTCCGAAATTATTATTTAACTCGCTGTTGAAAAAATACCCATAACCACCATAACTCCCCTGAAGTCCTATATCGAATGAAGGAGTGAGATAAGATGCAAATGAAACACCCCCTAACAAATAAAACTTCTGCTTGAAGTTAAGAACACCATTACCTAATTCTCCAACATATTCGTTTTTTCCTAAGTACAAACCAACAGCATATTTATTCTCTACGGTTTGCGCATTCACATTAAAAAATGCTGACAATAAATAAATCAAT
>DATFAW010000020.1:0-3586 GCA_035254165.1 Paludibacter sp. | reverse complement strand
TGGCGATATTGATCTGATTGGTTGGAGAAAGCCTATTTCACATTACCGGAGCATGTTGTACAACAACAACGAAAAACTCTACATGGCAGTTCGCGAACCTGCTCCCGAACCCTTGGAAATAAAAGAAACATGGTGGTCGGTTTATCCAACATGGGAAAGCTGGACATGGCCGGGTTTTGAAGGCAGGAGTATTAATGTTGAAGTCTATTCCAAGTATCCGAAAGTAAGGCTGTATCAGGATAATAAGCTGGTTGGCGAACAGGCAACAGCCCGCGAACAGCAGTTTAAAGCCACATTTGCAGTACCCTATTCAGCCGGACAGCTTAAAGCTGTTGGCGTGGAAAATGGAAAAGAAATGGAATCGACTATTCTGCAAACTGCCGGTGATGCTGCGAAAATAAAGCTTACAGCCGACCGAAAAGAAATCACGGCCAATGGCCAGGATTTAATATTTGTTACCGTTGAAATAACCGACAAGGACGGCGTCATCCAACCGAATGCCACCAACCGCTTGCATTTCAAAATAGAAGGACCCGGAGTAATTGCCGGAGTGGATAATGCCAACATTAAAGATATTGACCCCTATGTAGGCAATACCCGTAAAGCATGGAAAGGTAAAGTACTGGTAGTTATCAGATCTACCAAAAATACCGGTGACATAAAGCTAACGGTAAGTTCACCCGGCTTAACCGATGCGGTTTTGAATATTAATTCTAAAAAAAATAACTTCAAACTTTAAATCATGAGATTTTTAAGATTATTTGCAACAATTTTATTTGTATCCGTTACGTCAGCTATTTATTCAACGGTAATTCCTGTGGATTTGCGTTGCGACTTTTGGGTTAATCCCGAAGGCATCGATGTATCAAAGCCCGTATTAAGCTGGACAATTAAAGCCAGCACCGAAAAACGTGCCATGCGTCAGACCGCCTATGAGCTTATAGTCGCATCGTCTATAGAAATGCTAAATAGCAATAAGGGCGATATGTGGAATTCAGGAAAAGTTTCATCCGACAAAATGGGACAGATTGAATATGGAGGTAAACAACTTAAATCTAGTCAACAGTATTGGTGGAAAATAAAAGTTTGGGACGAAAATGGAGTTGAATCAACATGGAGCGCGCCGGCTCAGTGGACAATGGGTTTACTTAACACTACGGACTGGGAAGCCAAGTGGATTTCTGCTGTCGGTGCTGAAAAGTATGCACATCAATACAAATCGACCAAGAGTGATTTCTTTCTACATAACGTTTTAGCTGAGTTTCGTCAATTTGGTCCAAAGCCCGAAGACACAAATTACTCCTCGATGCTATTGCGCAAAGAGTTTAATGCAGCACCCAAATTAAAACGTGCTGTGGTACATGTCAGTGGTTTGGGTCAATACGAACTTTTTATAAACGGCAGCAAAATTGGGGATTACCTTCTTGCTCCCGGTTGGTCTTATTACCCTAAAACTGTTTTGTATGATACGTACGATGTAACTCGTCAAATCAAAACCGGCGATAATGCCATTGGGTTAATATTGGGCAATAGTATGTACAATATCCAGCCCGATTCGATAAGGTATGTTAAGTTTTTGGGTTCGTACGGTCCATTAAAAGCCATTGTGCAAATGCGCCTCGAATATGAAGATGGCTCTTCGAAAACTATTGCCACCGATAAAAGTTGGCAGGTTAGCCCCGGTCCAATTACGTATTCAAACTTTTTTGGAGGTGAAGATTTTGATGCACGATTAATGCCTAATGGTTGGAATCAATCATCTTTTAAAGCAGATAAACGCTGGAGTACAGCCATCGAATGTAATGGACCCGGAGGCGAACTCAAAGGTTTGTCATATGCAGCTTCACCAATCAAGGCCATTGAGACTTTAACCCCAATCAAAATCAATAAAATAAAACCAAATCTTTGGGTGTATGACCTTGGACAAAATGTGTCCATCATGCCGCAAGTAAGCGTTAAAGGTATGCCCGGAGCATATATACGAATCATCCCATCCGAGTTACTAAAACCTGATGGAACTGTTGATCGTACATCGGCGACTCAGGATGGCGTGCGCCCTGCCTGGTGGCAATACACCCTATCGTCAAAAGATACAGAACGTTGGTTTCCTCAATTTTTCTATCAGGGAGGACGTTATTTACAGGTGGAATTATTTCCGGCAAAAGGTGACAGTATTTTACCTGTGATCGAAACACTTAATGCTGTAGTAGTGCATTCATCTGCCGGGCATATTGGGGAATTTTCATGTTCTAATGACCTTTTTAATCGTATTTACTCCCTTGTTCGCTGGGCTCAACGTAGCAACATGATGTCGATATTGACAGATTGTCCGCAACGCGAGAAGCAGGGCTGGTTGGAACAATATCACCTCAACGGGCCTTCGCTTCGATATAACTTTGACTTGCTGCCAACTTTCCGAAAAGGAATGAACGATATGGCAGATGGTCAGGTTAACAACGGTTTGATTCCATGTGTTGCTCCCGGATTTTTCTATGCAGGCAAAGAAAGAACTGATAATCCGATGTTTAATTCGGCTGAATGGGGAAGTGCATTTATAATTGCTCCGTGGCAGCAATATCTTTTTTCGGGCGATGTATCGCTGCTAAGCAGATATTATGACAAAATGAAACGATATGTCGCATTTCTTGATTCAACGGCCAAAAATAATATTATTAGCATTGGACTTGGCGATTGGTACGATATAGGGCCAAAACCGGCATGGGGTTCGCAGCTTACACCTATTGAATTTACCGGAACAGCCATCTACTTTTATGACAATGAGATAATGGCAAAAATAGCCTCGCTTCTTGGAAAAACAGACGATGCTAAGTTCTATCAGCAACGTACTGAAGCCATCCGCCAATCCTTCAACAAAGAGTTTTACAAACCGGAGAAAGGGATTTATTCCACGGGCTCTAATACTACACTTGCCATTCCGTTATTCCTTAATATTGCAGAACCACAAAATCGCAAAACTCTTATTGACTCATTGGTTTCTGATATTCGTCGACGCGGAAATGCTTTCACTTCAGGTGAAGTAGGTTACCGCTTTCTGTTAGGGGCACTGGCTATGGAAGGGCATTCCGACGTTATTTACGATATGAATAATCAATCCGAAAAACCCGGTTATGGCTATCAGATAAAAATGGGCGCCACATCGCTTACCGAAAAATGGGATGCCGGAGTAGGAAGTTTTGGTTCGCAAAATCATTTTATGTCCGGGCAAATTAACGAATGGTTTTTTCATGATTTAGTTGGAATTGGCGTTGAGGCTATTGGAGCAGGTTTCCGAAAATCAATTATTAAACCGACTCCTGTTGGCGACCTTAAATGGGTAAAGGGATCCTATAAAACAGTAAGCGGACTTATTTCTGTTGATTGGAAAATTGATAACGGTATTTTTACGCTCAACATTATCATTCCAGCCAATACCACCGCTACGGTTTATGTGCCGGCCAACAAAGAAAAAGATGTTACCGAAAGTGGTAAACGGGCAGCAAAATCAACCGGAGTTAGGTTCTTACGCATGGATAATGGCAAAGCTGTATATGAAGTGGGCTCGGGAAAATATAAATTTGAGTCTACC
>DATFAW010000019.1:0-6601 GCA_035254165.1 Paludibacter sp. | reverse complement strand
AACCTCGTACGGGTCGATGGTTCGAAAAACAAGGTGGCAATTACTTTTCCATCCAATGTTTTGCGATTTGGATTGGCTTCGAAATCTGCAGCCGAATTGAGAATAGCCAAAATTTCTTCTTTGCTGTAATCGGCAATTGATACTAAATTATTGTTGCTCATGATGTAAACGACCCCGAACTCCTAAAGGAGCTTAAAGACCAAGTTTTTAAAGGTTATTTTATTTCAATCAACTATATAAATTCGCAAATAAGTTTAGAATTACCCTATTTACTTCCCCGCTAAGGGATAAGGATTTTATAAAGAAAAAAACCAACACAAATCTGACACAGATTCACATTGGTTTTTTGAATTTCTTAGGGGCAACTTCTCCACGCAACTATTTTGCTGTGAGTTGCTTTGTTCGAAAAAATATTTAAAGTTTCTCGTTTCCATTTCTGATTGCAAAGATAGTGGAAATATTGCAATAATGAAACAGCAAAACAGCAATTTGTTCAGACGAAACGCTGAGGAGAAGAATCAACTTAGATTATACTATTTCGAATGACATAACCAGCAGTCTTTCTACTCTGTTTTCATCATTCGAAGTGATTTTATACTGAATAAAAATCAGAAAGCAGAGCTTATGAACGGAGTTATCAGGACAAAGGCCTTTTCTTTATCATTCCACCTTTTGCATCTTTTACACTGTGCATGATTACGAATGCATCTTTGTCAATCTTATCAACTTCGGTATTCAGCTTCGATAATTCCATCCGGGTAACCAAGGTGTAAATGATATTTGTATCCTTCAATGGTTCACCTCTTTTGGTAAATCCTTTCTTCCCGGAATATACAGTACAACCCCGGCCCAACTTTTCAATGATGGCTAAGCGGATATCTTCGTTTTTCTCAGAAATTATAGTTACGCCAATATATTCCTCAATGCCCGAAACGACAAAGTCAACAGTTTTAGATGCAGCCAGGTAGGTAAGAATAGCATATAACGCAATGACAACAGAAAACACATAAGCCGCAACCGAGAAAATCAGCACGTTAAAAATCAAAATAATATCTCCAATACTCAATGAAGTACGCCGGCTAATATACACAGCCAGTACTTCAGTTCCATCGAGCACAGAGCCTCCACGAATGGCCAATCCAATACCTAAACCTAAAAAGAAGCCTCCAAAAACAGCAATGAGTAACTTATCATCTGTAACCGATGTAAAAGGAATGCAATGTATTAATATAGCCAACAGTATTATTGCACATAAACTTTTAATTGCAAACTGCTTGCTTACCGTATAAAACGCGAGAATTACAAACGGAATGTTTATGGCAACCAAAAGAATTGACAGTGGAATCAGGGTCAGTTCTGCAGTGATCAGCGATATTCCGGTAACTCCGCCATCAACGAAAGAGTTAGGCAACAAGAAACCTTTTAAACCAAAACTGGCAGAAATAACGCCTAAAAGAATAAAGAAAATATCACCTCCCCAATGAGAAAATTCAACTTTCATGTTTTTCATTTCGTCGTCAAATTCCACAGAGCTGATAGCACCGGTCTTATTCTTAAGCCTGTATTTGACAATAGCCTTGACTATATTATATTGGATTATTGGATGCATAGCTATTTCATTTTATTATTAACCCGTAGCGCATTAAAAAAGAAATTTTGTTTTATCGGGGCTTCCGCCCCAAACCCTGACTTACTTTTTGTCTTAACACAAAAAGTAAGCAAAAAAGTCAAGACTACGCCCGCTTCACTCGAAAAACTTACGCTCAGTTGGCTAAAACCGTCCAAGCTCGCTCCTTCGTCGCTCAAACAGGACAGTTTCAAACGCCAACTTCACTTGTTTTTCGGTTCATCGGACGAGGTCAATCGCTACCAAACTGTGTACAATTTAATATCTCTTGTATTTCTATTGAAAATATCTATAAAATGCACTACGGATTGATGTTAGTTATTCTACTCCAAAGATAAGCAATATTTCTCACAGAAGTTATCTGTCAGCACGTATAGCACCAACCAAGTTCAGTCAGTGAAACTAACGCCAATGATCTTTTTCAATTTAGACATTACTAATTCGCTATCTTGTTTTCGAATATTTAAAAGCATGCTGCAATTGTTGTCGAATATTTGGTGGAGGATTTGGGCGTTGGTGTCTTTGATTACGCGCATTACGTCGTTCATCAGGATGTAATCGAAGTTGATGGAGATAGTTTCATCAACGGTTTTTTCAATAACTTTGGCATGATCAAGAGCATCGGCGGTGGCTTCTTTGTAAGCCACAACCAATCCGCCGGTTCCGAGCAAAATACCGCCGAAATACCGAACCACGATAACCAGCACGTTGGTCAGTTCGCGGGAGTTGATTTGCCCCAAAATAGGGCGGCCGGCAGTGCCCGAAGGTTCACCATCATCGTTGGCACGAAAGTCTTTGCGCTCCGCACCAAGCATATAAGCATAACACACATGGCGAGCATCATAATACTCCTTGCGGTAGTTTTTCACCACCTCTTTCACCTCGTCCACGGTATTCACCGGGATGGCAAAGGCAAGGAATTTACTGCCTTTTTCTTTGTAAATGCCTTCGGCGGGAGTGGTTATGGTTTTATACGTATCGGACATTCGGATATTGAATCGGGTAACGGTTAAACTGCTTAGAATTGACAGGTGGTGCAAAAGTACAATTTTAATCGATGATTTAAAAACCATTAATTTCAGAAAAGACATAACAAAAAACCAAAAATAGCTTATCTTTGCATTCGCTTTGGATGAAAGCGCGGACAAGCCGGAACTTGTACCGAACGATTAGTTGAAAAAATGCCTCTTTAGCTCAGTTGGTAGAGCAATTCATTCGTAATGAATAGGTCGCGGGTTCGAGTCCCATGAGAGGCTCACAATAATTCACAATTAATAATTCACAATTAATAATTGTTTTATTATGTATATGTTTGAGAACGGTTTGCTGGCTACTTTTATCCCTGAGGTTCTCATGGTGATAGGCTTCATTCTGTGCTTACTCACCCCGGGATTTAAAGCAGCCGGTTCCGGCACCGAACAAGCTCCTGTAGTTGCACACATTTCCACTTACGAACACCGTCAGACAGCTACTTACCACGTTTCAACTTACGATTTTCAACTTATAGCTGAAGCAGTTCCTGAAGCAAGGTATTCACTTCCCCGTTTCATTGAAAAAACAACTTTCCCCAGATTTGAATTTCGCTTTTCTACATCGGCAGGCCTTAGTTTTGTTGATTTCTCGCGCCCCCCTCCCACTCTTCTTTCATAAATAATTCCATTGAATTGAATTTTTACTTTTTCGGATAAACGGTTACAAGTAATTAGTTATGAATCTATTTATCCGAACATCCTCAAAAAAATACATCATTAAACCCATAGTATATTTGAAAAAAAGGTATTTTCTATTGTCGGGGCTTCCGCCCCAAACCCTGACTTACTTTTTGTCTTAACACAAAAAGTAAGCAAAAAAACACCTCACCCGTCCGTCAGCTGACGGACACCCTCTCCAACAGGAGAGGGAAAAAGGAAGAGAGTGTTTGACTGCGCCCGCTTTGCTCAAAAAAACAGCGCTCAGTTGGCTGAAACCGTCTAAACTCGCTCCTACGTCGCTCAAACAAGACAGTTTCAAACGCCAACTTCACTTGTTTTTTGGCTCACCGGACGAGGTCACTCGTTAGTAAAGCGTGTGCAATTCAATAGTTTTTATCCTTTATTGAAAATATCTATCAAATGCACTTGGGTATCATTAAGTATTGGAAAATGCTTACTTGGATACATCTAAAATCAGTTGCGTTTGTTTTATCACGACGCAAGTTTAATCGTATTAATTATCAACAAAAAATGAAAGAAAAAATGAAGAAACAATTTATTCTAACTGTTTTTGCATCCATTTCCCTTATATCAATAGCCCAACAGCAAACAGACAGCATCCGTGCCGTGAAACTGGATGAAGTTGTGGTTAACTCGCTGAAAGAAACTTCGCCGCAGCAAACGCCTCTTTCGTCGACTGTATTATCATCAAAACAAATTAATAACGCCCAGATAAACAACGTGCGCGACCTGAGCGTACAAGTACCTAACTTCTTTATCCCCGACTATGGATCGGCTATGTCGACCACTTCGTACATCCGCGGTATCGGATCGCGGAACAGCGGCCAGTCGATGGCGCTGTATGTGGACAATGTGCCTTATTTCGACAAGGCTACTTTTGATTTCGATTTCTATGATATCAAGCAGATTGAAGTTTTGCGCGGATCGCAGGGAACACTTTACGGACGCAATGCCGAAAGCGGTATCGTGAACATCTATACCTTGTCGCCGTTGAACTATCAGGGGACAAAGCTTTCGCTAAGTATGGGAAATTACGGATTGGTAAACGGAAAGCTGGCACACTACGGCAAGATAACCGACAACTTCGGCTATTCGGTGAGTGGATATTACAATCACGACGATGGTTTCTTTACCAACAAATTCACCAACAAATCGGCCGACAAAGAAACTTCGGCGGGTGGGCGCCTTAAACTCGACTGGAACATTACGCCCGACTTCAAGGCGCAGTACACCGTGAATTTCGATCATATTGACCAGAATGCGTTTCCGTACGGAGCTTACGACCTGGCAACAGGCAAGACTGCCCAACCAAATTTCAACGATCCAAGTTCGTACAACCGCAACATGCTTACCAACAGTTTGTTTTTACAATACAAAACAAAGAACTGGATATTGAGTTCCATCACTTCGCACCAGTACTTCAAAGATGATATGAAAATGGATAACGACTTTACCACCATGTCATTCTTTGCATTGAAACAGGCCCAAAAACAAAACGCATTCAACGAAGAGTTGATCCTGAAATCGAATTCAAAAAGCAATTACCAATGGAGTTTTGGCGCTGCCGGCTTTATACAGCAACTGGATAACAATGCCCCGTTCTACATGGAAAGCGACGCGATAAAATATATGCTGCAACCTGCATTTACCAAAATGGGGATGACCATTACCGACCAAACAATGGAAACTCCGGGACAGTATAATACCAAAACTACCGGCGGGGCGCTCTATCATCAGTCTACTTACAACAATTTGTTGGTAAACGGACTCTCGCTGACAGCCGGGGTGCGCGTGGATTACGAAAAGATAGACCTCGATTATAATACCGGCAGCACCATGCACATAAAAGCAGGACCTGCCAACTTTGTATTTGCCGACACATTGAAAGATAACCTGTCGGTTCATTTCTCGCAGGTATTGCCTAAAGTGGCATTGAAATACGAGTGGAGCAACCGCCAGTTTGTATACGCCAACGTATCACGCGGGTACAAAGCCGGAGGATATAACGTGCAGATGTTTGCCGACCTGGTGGACAAAGGCATCACCAACCCAGCGGCCACCCAAAAGGATGCTATCAAGAACTCCATATCGTACAAACCGGAATATAGCTGGAACTACGAGTTGGGCGGGCAATGCATAACGTTCGACAATCATTTAAAAACGGCTGTGTCGCTGTTCTATATCGACCTGAACGATTTGCAGCTAACACAGTTTGTTCCCAACGGAATGGGCCGTAAAATATCGAATGCCGGGGCAGCCACCAGCAAGGGGCTGGAAGTATCGGTGGATGCCAACATCGGAGCCGGATTCAGCGTGGGCTTAAACTACGGATATGCCAATGCCACCTTTAGCCACTACAGCGACTCGGTGGCAACAACCGATCCGGTGACGCACAAAACCGTTTACTCCCGGGTAGATTACAAAAACAAGCATGTGCCTTACGCACCACAGAATACGCTTAGCGGAAGCATCAGTTACGAACACGCATTCAGCAATTGCCTTATCGACCGCGTGATGGCTACCGTGCAATACACCGGCACAGGCAAGATTTACTGGACGGAAGCCAACGATATTTCGCAGGATTTCTACTCGACCGTGAATGCCAAAGTGGCTGTAAGCAAAGGTGGACTGGGACTGGAACTGTGGGCTAAAAACCTGTTCGATACCCGATACAATGCTTTCTATTTCAATTCGTCGGGCAGCCAGTTTTTCCAACTTGGAAAACCCCTGCAACTGGGCGCAACGCTGAAGTATGAATTTTAATGTGATACGTTGTTGATAGTTTCCGGGCTGATATAATCAGTCCGAAAAAAAAACTGAACCCGGCCGGACTTCTAAGGAGTCCGGCCGGGTTTTTTATGGGAAATAGAACGATGAGAGATAAGCAAACAGCGATAAGGAACAAAAAAATCAGGATGAAAAACAAGCGAAACACAAAATAAAACGAGCGAAATTGAAAAATAAACGAGCGAAGTTAAAAACAAAACAAGCGAAGTTAAAACTAAATCGAGCGAAGTCGGAAAACAAACGAGCGAAACACAAAAACAAACGAGCGAAGCACAATATTAAACGAGCGAGAAACAAAAACAAGCAAGCGAAAGATAAATGCAAATAAGCGAACCATGATAACAAGCAAGCAAAACAGAGTATGCAGAGCAGACATCTCCCCCGACAGATGTTGGCACGCAGGAAGTCTTTTCGATTATCATTATCCAAATTAAATATTCCACAGAATTATTAGGTTAACCAAAACAAAGTATTT
>DATFAW010000018.1:0-6195 GCA_035254165.1 Paludibacter sp. | reverse complement strand
AATCTTTGAACAATGTCTAAAAAGAGAAAAACTGCCCAAAGCACACGCGTTAACAAGAAAGAATTAATGCGCAACATCATCAATCTATTTAACGAAAACCCCGAAAAAACATTCAATTATAAACAAATATCCACTTTCCTTGATATCAAATCTGAATCTCAACGAATTTTCATCAATCAATTATTGTATGAATTGCTGGACGAAGATTTTTTAGTAGAAATCTCGCGCGGCAAATTCAAAGTGAACTCACGAGGCGGATACATCGAAGGAATCATAGAACGTCAGGGCGTGAAAACGTATTTGATTCCTGACGATGGGGGTGAAATGATTTTCATTCCTGAACAGAAAACAAACCACGCATTACTTAACGACAAAGTAAAGGTATTTCTGTATGCCCATCGCAAGGGACAACAACCCGAAGGTGAAGTGGTAGAAATTATCAAACGGGCAAAAGACACTTTTGTCGGAATTCTGGATGTTTCAGACAACTACGCATTCCTCACATTGGATAACCGCGTGATGACTAACGATATTTTCATCCCCAAAAACAAGTTAAAGGGTGGGAAATCAGGGCAAAAAGCAGTAGTAAAATTGCTCAGTTGGGACCCAAATGCTAAAAACCCGGTAGGCGAAGTCATTGATGTACTCGGCGACAAAGGCGATAATACAACTGAAATGCACGCTATTCTGGCCGAGTTCGGCTTACCATATAAATATCCGGCTGACGTTGAAGTAGCTGCTAAAAAAATTGATGCTGGAATTACTCCCGACGAAGTTGCCAGGCGTATTGACATGCGCAATATCATAACCTTCACCGTCGACCCACGCGATGCCAAGGATTTTGACGATGCATTATCGCTTCGCAAGCTCGACAACGGACTTTGGGAAGTTGGTGTACACATTGCCGATGTTACGCATTACGTCCGCCCTGACAGCATTATCGAACAGGAAGGCCAGCAACGTGCCACTTCGGTTTATTTAGTCGACCGCACCATTCCTATGCTGCCCGAGCATTTATCTAACGGCATTTGTTCATTACGCCCCAACGAAGACAAGCTGACTTATTCAGTCATTTTCAAGATAAATGACAATGCTGAGATCCAACATTACGAAATTGCCAAAACTGTAACCTGTAGCAACCGCCGTTTTACGTACGAAGAAGCCCAGACAATTATCGAAACCGGAGTTGGCGAATATAAAGATGAAATTCTGACGCTCGACCGGTTGGCAAAAATCTTACGACAGAAACGTTTTGAAAACGGCGCAATTGCTTTTGACCGGATTGAAGTTCGTTTCGAAATAGACGAGAAGGGGAAACCTACATCTGTGTTTTTCAAAGAGCAAAAAGATGCCAATAAAATGATTGAGGAATTCATGTTACTGGCTAATAAAACAGTAGCAACCCATATCGGCAAACCGGGCAAAGGGCAAAAAGCCAAAACCTTTGTGTATCGTATCCACGATGTGCCAAATCCGGATAAACTAAACACTTTTGCCGTCTTTATCAAACGTTTTGGATATAATTTAAAAACGTCAGGAAAGCAAACAGCCATCTCAAGCTCTATAAATGCCCTCCTGGACGAAGTTCAAGGCAAGAAAGAACAGGATTTGATCGAAACACTTGCCATCCGCTCCATGGCCAAGGCCATTTATTCCACATCCAACATGGGACACTACGGATTGGCTTTCGACTTCTACACTCATTTCACTTCACCTATTCGCCGCTATCCCGACATGATGGTGCATCGATTGCTAGAAAAATACGCTGCTGGAGGGCGTAGTGTCAATGCCAGCGAATGGGAAGAATATTGCCAGCACAGCTCCGACATGGAACAACTCGCAGCCAATGCAGAACGTGCATCCATCAAGTATAAGCAAGTGGAATTTATGTCAGAGCGATTAGGGCAGGTATTCGATGGCGTGATTTCAGGTGTAACCGAATGGGGAATTTACGTGGAACTACTCGAAAATAAATGCGAAGGCATGATTCCAATTCGTGATTTAGATGACGATTACTATACTTTCGATGACAAAAACTACTGTCTGGTAGGTCGCCGGTTCCATAAAAAGTATCAACTAGGCGATGGAATTACCGTGAAAGTAGCTAAAGCCAACCTTGACAAAAAACAATTGGATTTCGTACTGGCATAGCTTCAAATTCATCTGAAGCCCCTAAAAAGCAACAACAGGCACATTTACAAGCGCCTAAATATGAAAAAAAGAACTCATCCTATTAAGTTTGCATTATTTTTGCTGTTTTTGTTCAAAAAAACGCATAATTCCCTTGTCAAAACGGAAAATAGCCTTATCTTTGCACTCGCTAAAGAAAAGCAATGGCTGCGTAGCTCAACTGAATAGAGTACCACACTACGGATGTGGGGGTTACAGGTTTGAATCCTGTCGCGGTCACATAAAAAAACCTCAGTAGACAATGTTTACTGAGGTTTTTTATTTTCAAGACAGATCAAGAGGAATCAAGTCAAGACACCTTCCAATAATCAATATTATCAATTCACAAATTGATATCTTCTTGGATCTACGACACACCTCCCGTCAAAACCCCTCCATTTTAACTCTCATCTGCATCAAAAAATAGCCAATATTTTCATTTCATATTGTCAGTTAGCAGCATGAAATTGAAACTTTTTGTAGACTGTCTGTGATTTTTTATGTGTTTTTGCTTTTTTCAAGCCCATTTTATCACATTTTGCATGTTAAATGTACGTCAAAAATAAAAAATATTTCATCATTAGGTATTTCATTTCACTTTGTTTACATTTATTGGTTTTACATTTATCATCAACATAAAATATTCTATTATCATTTGATTATAAATACATTATCAAAATGTTAGTATATTAAAATATGTTCTTAAGACATAATTACAACGACAGAAATTTATGTTTGCCTACATATTGACACAAAAAATCTGTATATTTTTTCTATTTATCATCAAAAACACTTGTTTTTTAATTATTAATACTTTATTTTTGCAAACTGTTTTTAATGAGGTCACGAAAAAAAACGCAAATTAAAGAAGATTAATAAACAAAATGTTAAATTTATGAGAAAACTAACGTTCTTATTGACCTGCCTATTTTTGGTAGGTATGGGTTTGGTTAATGCTCAATCAAAATCTATTTCGGGAAAAGTATTTTCCGCAGATGATGGGCAACCTATTATTGGTGCAACTATAAAGGTTAAAGGTACTACATCTGGTACAATTACCGATGTAGATGGAAATTTCAAAATCAATTTACAGGGAAATGCAACAAACTTGATTATTTCATATGTCGGCATGAAAACAGTCGATGTTGCCGCTCAGAACGGAATGTCAATTAAACTAGTATCGGATTCCAAGCAAATAGATGAGGTGGTGGTAACAGCTATTGGTATAAAACGCTCTTCTAAATCATTAGGATACGCGGCTTCAACGATGTCTCCCGATGATGCTTTAATGAAATCTCAACCCGATTTCCTGAAATCGATGCAAGGAAAAGTTGCTGGAGTTGACATTAAAGCTTCACAAGGAACACCAGGTGCCGCAACCCGTATTAACATGCGTGGAAATACATCATTCAGTGGTAGTAGTGAGCCTCTAATTATTGTTGATGGAGTTCCTTTAAGCAATGATCAAGTTACAACCACTAATCAAACAAATGGTGGGGGTGCATACTCGAATGGATTTTCATCAATTGATCCAAATGATATTGCCTCCATGACAGTACTTAAAGGATCTGCTGCTGCTGCATTATATGGTTCACGTGCATCAAATGGAGTCATAATGATTAAAACAAAATCTGGAGCAACTTCCAATACTAAAAGAAAAATGGAAGTTACGTTGAGTTCTTCCTGGTCAATGGAGAATATTGCAGGTCTACCAGATTATCAAAATTCGTATGGAGCTGGTGCTAATTCTACTTATGCGAACTCAAATGGCTCTTGGGGCCCTAAATTCGGATCTGCAGGTAACGATTCAATTGCTGTTCAAAACTCTGACTGGACAAAATATTATCCTGGAAGATTTCCATCAAGCAAAAAAATAGCTTACAAGGCAGCACCAAACAACGTGAAAGATCTTTTTCAAACAGGTCTTGTTGCTGAAAACTCATTAAATTTTGCTGGCGGTAGTGGAAAAACAGGTTTTAATGCCACTATATCTAATTTAAATAACAAAGGATATGTTCCAAACTCGAAGTATGAACGCTCTAGTATCAGTGCTGGTGGGTCTTCAGAATTAAGCAATGGTTTAACTGTTAGAGGTAATTTAAGTTACACAAACACAAGCCAGTCCGGAAGTATATTTGGTGAAAATCAAGTAGATGGAGCTTCATCCTCTTTCGCCCGGGCGTTATTCTTAGCACGAAACTGGGATCTAGCAAGTCTTCCATATGAAACACCTGCCGGTTTGCCAATCTCTACAAGCAATGCTCAATACGATAATCCTTTGTGGGACTTCCAACACAACACCGTCAAGACTGATGTTGATAGGATTATGGCTAACATTTCTCTTGAATATAAAATCTTACCTTGGTTAGAAGCATCTTATCAATTGGGCACCAACGTTTATTCTTTGAATCGTAACGAAGTCACAGATATAGGTTCTCGAGCAGCAGGAGGTAAAGGTCTATTAAAAACAGATCAATATAGAAAATCGGAAGTTGAATCGAATTTTTTATTAACAGCACAAAAAGATTTGTTTGAGGATTTATTTTCGGTGAAATTAATTTTAGGACATAATGCAAATCAACGTAATGTTGATAGACAAGCAATGCAAGGATCCGAATTCAGCGTTCCTGGAATTTACAATCTTACCAACACAAAAACCCAAACGACGCTTTCGGACGAAGTAACTAAACGCAGGCTTGTTGGAGTATTTGCTGATTTAACATTAGGTTATAAGAATTATGCTTTCTTAAACGTTACAGGAAGAAATGATTGGTCATCTACTTTACCAATTAAAAATAGAAGCTATTTCTATCCAGGCGTATCAGGATCACTTATTTTCTCTGACGCGTTAAAAATCAAAAGTGATCTATTTAGTTATGGAAAGATAAGAGCTGGCTGGGCTAAAGTTGGTCGGGATACCGACCCATATTTATTATCGGACACCTACACTTTAAATGACCCTTTTAATGGTCAGGCAACTGCCGGAGTTTCAACACTAACGAAGGATGCAAATCTAAAACCCGAATTTACCAACGAGATTGAATTAGGAACTCAATTAGAGTTTTTAAACAGAAGGTTGGCTTTCGATTTGTCTTGGTATAACAAAAAATCTACAAATGTTATTTATCAACGCCCTATTCCTGTTTCAAGCGGGTATAATTATTACAATACAAATGTTGGTGAAATCAAAAACACAGGGATAGAAATAGATGTAAACGGCAAGATCATTAAAACAAAGGATTTTGGTTGGAATTTGCATTACACTTTCACAAAAAACAAAAATACGGTTACGAAGTTTGATGGTGCAGCAGCATTACAAGGCGTCTTGACTTCAATAAATCCGTATTTAGAGGCAGGAATGCCTTATGGTTACTTACGTGGAACAACAAATTATCGTGATGATCAAGGTAATTTGTTGATTGACCCAAAAACAGGACTCTTGATTCCAAACCCAGCCCAGTCGATGGTTGGAGACCCACAACCTGATTACAAAATGGGTCTTGGCACTACCATCAACTATAAAAACTTCTTTTTATCAGCTCAATTTGATTACACGAAAGGAGGAGACATTTATTCAGTAACACTTAACACACTAATGGGACGCGGTGTTACTAAGGACACAGAAGATCGCGAGCATACCTGGGTAATTCCAGGATACTACGGAGATCCAAATACAGGTAAGGCAATTCTTGATGGTTCCGGACAAAAGATTCCTAATACTGTTCAAGTAACAACAAATGATTTGTATTTTGGAAATTCATTTGCAATTAACTCGCAAACAGAGTTCAGCATTTATGATGCCACCGTACTTCATTTTAGAGAATTGTCATTTGGATATGACTTTCCAAAAAAACTTCTAGCTAAGACTCCTTTTGGAAATGCTAGTATCAGTTTTTCGGCCTACAATTTATGGTACTACGCACCCAACGTTCCAAAGCACACAAACTTTGACCCAGAGGTCAATAGCTTTGGTTCTTCTTCTGTTCAAGGAATTGAATTAAGCGCAGCGCCAACAACAAGACGTTT
>DATFAW010000017.1:0-4199 GCA_035254165.1 Paludibacter sp. | reverse complement strand
CCTGCAATAGGTTTTGATGTACAGAACCAATATATCCGGTTAATGACATAACCAATTCTTCGCGAATTGGGTCAATAGGTGGATTGGTTACCTGAGCAAATTGTTGGCGGAAGTAATTAAATAAACGTTGAGGTTTATCTGAAAATACAGATAATGCCACATCGTTACCCATTGACGAAGTTGGTTCGTATCCATCATTTGCCATTGGAAGAATTAATCTTTCCACATCTTCTTTTGAATAAGCGTAGGCATGAAGTAATGTTTGGTAATTGTCCAAATCATTTTTTACACTTCTACCCGAAGAAATATTATCCAGATTGATACAATTTCTATCTAACCATTCGCGATATGGGAATGCTTTTGCAAGCCCTTCTTTTAATTCGTTGTCATAGAATATCTGCCCTAGCTCGGTGTCAACCATAAGCATTTTACCCGGTTTCAATCTGCCTTTGGCTTTAATGCGTGCAGGTTCAAATTCCACAGTTCCTGTTTCGGAGGCAATTATCATGGTGTCGTCGTGTGTCACCAGGAAACGGGCAGGACGAAGACCGTTTCTGTCTAACATACCGCCGGCATAACGGCCATCGCTGAAAAGTATACATGCAGGACCATCCCATGGTTCCATGAATGTACTGTGATATTCGTAGAATGCTCTCAGGCTATCTGAAATAGGATTTTTTTGATTCCAGCTTTCAGGTACCAACATAGCCATTGCATGTGGCAAGCTTTTGCCTGACATAACTAAAAATTCTAATACATTGTCAAGCGAAGCACTATCACTCATTCCCGGTTGAACAATTGGATATAAATCATTCAAATTACCAAGTTGGTCTGATTTCAATACACTTTCGCGTGATTCCATCCACTGGCGGTTACCACGGATAGTATTGATTTCACCATTGTGACCCATCATGCGGAATGGTTGTGCCAAATCCCAGGTTGGGAAGGTGTTGGTGCTGAAACGAGAGTGTACCAACGCAATACCTGAGGTGAAATTGCTGTCAGATAAATCAGGGAAATATTCTCTTAGTTGCAAAGAAGTTAACATCCCTTTGTAGATCATCTGTTTGGTTGATAAACTTACAATGTAAAAGCTACGTTCTTTTGATATGTTTGATTTAGAAATGGAATTTTCTATTTTTTTACGAACGATATACAATTTTCTCTCTAATTCTTCTTGAGAAGTAGATCCTGTTACGAAAATTTGTTTTGTTTGAGGTTCGTTTGATGCAGAGATTTCTCCAAGGATGTCGCTGTTTACAGGGACGTCGCGGATGGCTAGTAAAGTAAGGCCTTCTTTCTCAACATTTTCTTTTATTACAGTCAAGCAAAGTTCTGCTTTCTTTGTGTCTTTAGGGAGGAAAACAAGACCGGTTCCGTATTTGCCTTTGGCAGGAACAGGAATTCCTTGTAATAATATAAACTCGTGCGGTATTTGTATTAAAATTCCAGCACCATCACCGGTTTTGTTGTCGGCACTTTCGGCTCCCCGATGCACCATGTTTTCAAGAACCTGTAATCCGTTTTCTACAATTTCATGCGATTTTTCGCCGTGTAGGTTTAGTACCAAGCCAACGCCGCAGGCATCGTGCTCGTTTTGGGGTGAATAGAGTGACTTCTGCTCATATTCATCTGATATTCTAGAGATTGTCATAGCTTTTCTTTTTTTATACGCTAATAAACTGCATTACTTAGTAAATCTATTCGTGTAAGTTTGTTTTATTGTTTTGTGGAAAAATAGTGGGAAATCCTAAAAGGTTCTCCCACTATTCTTAATTATGAAAATGGATAAATTCTTTTGATTTATCGGATAAATAGCAATTCTCTGTATTTAGGCAATGACCACATTTCATCATCAACAACTAGTTCCAGTTTGTCGATATTGTAACGGATTACATCGAAATATGGCAATACAACATCGTGATATGCAAGTGCTTTTTTGTCTTCGTGTTCAATAACGTTTGCAGCTTTGCGAGCTTCAACCATTGCATCTACGTTGGTTTTAATAGTAGAAATGCGTTCTGCAATTTCTTCGATTAATGCCATATCTTGAGAGGCAATTTTTTCAACTTTATCAGCAGGGAATACTGCTTTTATTTTAAATACATTGTCCAAAAGAAGTGCTTGGTAACGAGTTGCAACCGGAATGATATGGTTAATAGCCAAATCACCTAACACGCGTGCTTCAATTTGAATTTTCTTAGTGTAAGTTTCCCATTTCACTTCGTTACGTGCGTGCAATTCTGTTTCAGTAAGAACGCCCATTTTAGTGAACAATTCTACACTGCTTTTGCTAGTGTTAGCCTCAATGATTTTTGGAACACTGGTTTCGCAATCCAAACCGCGTTTTGCAGCCTCAACTTTCCATTCGTCGCTGTAACCATTTCCGTCAAAGCGAATAGCTTTAGAAGCTTTAATGTATGATTTGATAACATCGAAGATAGCTTTTTCTTTAGTAGAACCACCAGCGATTTTTGCATCAACTTCAGCTTTGAATTCGAATAATTGAGCCGCAACAGCAGTGTTCAATGCAGCCATAGCTGAAGAACAGTTTGCTGAAGAACCAACTGCACGGAACTCGAAACGGTTTCCGGTGAATGCAAATGGAGAAGTTCGGTTACGGTCGGTATTGTCAAGGAATACTTCAGGAATACGAGGTATACCTAAGTGAAGTTTCTTTTTGTCATCTAAAATGATTGCTTCTTCGCTTGTGCTGTTTTCCAGTTTATCAAGAATAGAAGTCAATTGAGTTCCAAGGAAAGCTGATACAATTGCAGGAGGAGCTTCGTTAGCACCTAAACGGTGAGCATTTTGAGCTGTCATAATTGATGCTTTCAAAAGACCGTTGTGTTTGTAAACTGCTAACAATGTGTTTACTAAGAAAGTAACAAATTGCAAGTTTTCTTCAGCTGTTTTTCCCGGAGCGTGTAGAACAACACCTGTATCAGTACCAAGTGACCAGTTATTGTGTTTACCAGAACCGTTAATACCGGCAAATGGTTTTTCGTGTAGTAATAAACGGAATCCGTGACGACGAGCAACACGTTTCATGATAGACATCATTAACAAGTTTTGGTCTACAGCCAAATTACATTCTCCATAGATAGGAGCAAGTTCAAATTGGTTAGGAGCAACCTCGTTGTGACGGGTTTTTGCTGGAATGCCATATTTGTATGCTTCGAATTCAATGTCTTTCATGTAAGCAGCAACACGAGTAGGAACCGATCCGAAATAGTGATCATCCAATTGTTGGTTTTTAGCTGAATCATGTCCCATTAATGTACGACCGGTCAATACTAAGTCTGGGCGGGTTGCATACAAGCCTTCGTCAACTAAGAAATATTCTTGTTCCCAACCTAGGTAAGCAACTACTTTTTTTACATTAGGATCGAACATTTGACATACAGCAGTAGCTGCTTTATCAACTGCTGCTAATGCTTTCAATAATGGTGCTTTTAAGTCTAACGACTCACCTGTATATGAAATAAAGATAGTAGGAATCACCAGCGTATCATCCATAACAAAAGCTGGTGAAGAAGGATCCCAAGCTGTATAACCGCGTGCTTCGAAAGTGCTGCGAATACCTCCACTAGGGAACGATGATGCATCTGGTTCTTGTTGAGCAAGAAGCTTTCCGGAAAAATCTTCGATAATAGTTTCGCCCGGAGCACCAGCATAATCGATAAACGAATCATGTTTTTCAGCAGTACCATCGGTCAATGGTTGAAACCAGTGTGTGTAGTGTGTAGCTCCGAGTTCAGTCGCCCAAAGCTTCATCCCTGCTGCTACTTGGTTGGCAAGTGCGATATCAAGTGTTGCTCCTTTGTCAATAACATTTTTCAATGCCTTCAACGTATCTTTTGATAGATATTTTACCATGGCGGCTTTGTTGAAAACATATTTTCCGTAATAATCGGAAGAGAATTTTGAAGGGGCACTAACTTCAAGCGCTTTTTTCTTAAAAGCTTCTTCTACTGCGTTAAATCTCAATGATGACATAATTATATTTTTTTGAGGGTTGTTTTTTATTCTTATTTTGAAAATACAGTCTTATTCTTTCGTTATGACATTAAATCAATGCAAAAATAATTAAAATGATAGTTTTTCCGCTATCTTCTCTGCTGTTTCTGAAAAAAAAGATTTGATTATTTTGATTTGATATAAATTAATATGTTTTACTTTCAATATAAAAGATATGT
>DATFAW010000016.1:0-5025 GCA_035254165.1 Paludibacter sp. | reverse complement strand
AATATCTTGAAAAGGCTCTGCAACTTTTTGAATCTTGTAATTTGCATGACAAAACCTATTCTGTAGAACGCGAAGCAAATATGAAGACAATAAAAAACGTGCTGTTCAGCGTAGTTTGTTAGTTTAACATTTCCCCCGCTGGCGGGTTCTGTGAACCGTGCCAAGACAAAGGAAAGAAAAAAGAGGGCAATTTATTGAAAGATGAAGTTGGCACGAATTGCAAATTCGCGGCAGCGGGGGTGAATCGTTAGCAATAATTTTAAAAGAACGAACTATATGAAATATACTTTAGCATTTGATGTTTATGGAACATTGATAAATACATCAGGAGTATTCAACTCATTAGAGCAAATGATTGGAGACAAAGCGAAACCTTTCATGGATACATGGAGAAACAAGCAGTTAGAATATTCTTTTAGACGAGGATTAATGAAAAAATACACAGATTTTTCAGAGTGTACTAAAGATTCATTGGAATTTTGTTGTCAGATGTTTAAAGCTGATTTAACTAAAAGCCAAAAAGAGGCTCTAATGGATGAGTATTCTGTTTTGCCAACCTTTGCTGATGTTGAGGCTGGATTGAAAAACTTAAAAGAATCTGGACATAAATTATTTGCTTTCTCAAATGGTAGTAAGAAAGCTGTATCAAAGCTTTTAACTAATGCGAAAATTATTGACAGATTTGACGGAATTATAAGTGTAGAAAGTGTTGAGATTTTTAAGCCAAGTCCTTTAGTCTATGAATATTTCAATAAGGAAACTAATTCAATAAAATCTGATTCCTGGTTGATTTCAAGTAATCCTTTTGATGTAATTGGAGCAATTTCATATGGAATGAATTCTGCTTGGGTACAGCGTTCTCAAGATTCAATATTTGACCCTTGGGGAATTGAGCCAACAATAGTAATCAATAAGCTTACTGATTTATTTTTAAAATTAAAAAAGTAAAAAAGAAAACTATTGTCAACACACGGTCATAAAACATTGGGGTTTAAGTGGTATGCCAAGCGAATCGCTCGCTGACAAGGTTCTTATCGGTTGATAGTTTAGCAGTTCCGGACTCCCCAACGTTTTATACTGCCACCGTTAACCATAATGCAATAAAAAAATAGCGACAATGAATAAACCTAAAGTAATTTTACAAGTAACTGCATCATTGGATGGAAGAATATCATTTATTCCAAATTCAACAATGTTTACACCTATTGATGATTCATTAAAACCTTTTATATTAAGGGCTGAAGACTGGAACTATTTCAATAAGAAAGTAAAGTCTTTGCATGATATTGATTTTTATTTGGAAGGAAGCAATATGTTGGTCTCTGAAACAAGTAAAATAGAGCAATTGCCTGAATACACAGGCTGTAAAGAACTATTATATCAAGATTATTTACCAGACAATATTGTTTTTCGGGAAGGTCGTAAAACATGGACATCTGTGGTAGATGGACGTGGTAGATTCCGTAATGGGTATAAAGCATACAAAGATAATCCTGAATCTTATATGATTCACTTAACAAGTTATAGTGCCCCTCCAGAATATTTGGCTTTTCTACAAAAGGAAGAAATCCCATATTTGATAACTGGAAAAGATAAGGTTGATCTAACTGAGTCGTTTGACAAACTTTACAATATCCTCAATGTAAGATGTATTTTAACTAGCTCTGGAGGTAAGCTGTCAGGTGCATTAATCCGTGAGAATTTATTAGACGAAATCAACATCCTTTTTCAACCGACGATTAATGGTGGTTTTCAAACACCTGTACTATTTAATTCACCCGATATCGAACCTCCCAAGATTTTGCCTAGTAAATTGAAATATATTGAATCGCATGTATTTGATAGCGGGGCGATTTGGGTGAGATATGAGGTGATATAGAGCTGTTATCACGCGATGCAATCGCGCGGCAGCGGGGGAACGATATAAATTGTCAGCCACAATAATAGAAAAAAGACAGATGCTTAGAAACCGAAAGAAGAGAATTAAAGAAAAGTTGCTTAGTGAGTTTGGAAACTTAAAAACTGACTCATTTGATTTTGAATACATAGAAAGTTATTTCCGAAAGAAAGACCATTCTACAACTTTTCAAACCCTATCTGACAAAACCTGTAACGATTTGGATTTTCAGGAATTATTCATGTTTATCGACCGAACAAACTCAAAAGTAGGACAACAATATCTTTATAATAAGTTAAGAAATATTCCGGCAGACCCAACAGAAAATATCAAGAATGAAAGACTTTTGGATCAGTTTACTAACAATTCCGACTTTAGAGTATCTGTTCAAAGCCAATTGAGCAAATTGAATGATAGAGAGGTCTATTATATTGCTACGCTGTTTCAAGATGAAATTTTAAAACCGCCAAAATGGTATTTTATTGTTCCGTTGTTGTCTTTTACAAGTGCGTTGTCTTTTATAATGGCATTTTTTAATCCGGTATTCTTTCTTGTAATTTTGGGTTTATCTATTATCAACATTGTTATTCACTTCTGGAATAAGAAAAATTTATACAATTATTTTAGCTCTATTCCACAATTATCGAAACTAAATAGTGCCGCTCAAGAATTATTTAAAAACGACAATTTAAAGCAAATTAATCCAGATTTAATGAAATCGGCTAATGTACTTAATAAAGTCAACAGTAGAATGTCGGTTTTTAATTTTGAGGTGAAAATGCAAAGTGACGGTCAGTTAGTATTTTGGGCATTGATGGAGCTTGTAAAAATACTATTTTTGATAGAACCAATATTTTTGTTTGGAACTTTAAAGCGAATTGATACCAAAAGAACCGAGATTGAAGATGTATTTCTGTTTGTTGGAGAAATAGATGCTATGGTATCAATTGCTTCGCTTCGCCAGGGACTGAATAACTTTTGTACACCGAAAATTATTGACGGACAGAAAAGTCTTTCTGCTCAGGAAGTATATCACCCGTTGATTGAAAACTGTGTAAAAAACAACCTGAAAGTGACCGAAAAGTCAATTTTACTGACAGGTTCAAATATGTCAGGGAAAACTTCATTTATCCGTACTATCGCTATAAATGTAATAACTGGATTGACTATAAACACTTGTTTTGCAGAACATTTTTCTATGCCGCGAATGCGTGTTTTTTCTGCCATACGAATCAGCGATGATTTAATGAACGACAAAAGTTATTATTTTGAGGAAGTCATAACAATTAAAGAAATGATAGATAAAAGCAAAGACGGAAATTTAAACTTGTTTTTGCTCGACGAGATATTTAAGGGAACTAACACTGTAGAACGAATCTCGGCTGGCAAAGCTGTTTTATCGTCATTGAACGAGGAGAATAATATCGTTTTTGTATCAACACATGATATTGAATTAGCTGATTTGTTGAAGAATGAATATGATTTATACCATTTCAGCGAAATCGTTGACCATAAAACAGTTGATTTTGACTACAAGCTAAAAGAAGGAAAATTAAAGAACAGAAATGCTATCAGGATACTTCAAATCAACGATTATCCCGAAAGTATTATAAAGGAAGCAATTGAAATATCGGAAGAACTTGACAAAATTACTGTGGATAATACACGCCTGCGCATTGGCTGGCTGACCCCGTAAAAACGGGCAAGCTGTGCAATTTGGAGGTTTTGCTCCCGCATTCACTTTATAGGTAAGCGTCAGGCTTTGATAAATCAGAACGTGAAAAACGGATGCAAAGAGAGAGAAGCTCTGTAGCAGACAAATTAATATTCTATTAAAAGAGATACAATTAAATTTTATTTTCAATATGATTCATGAGATATTTCCACATCGGTTGAATAATCATTTTATTATTAAAAACAATATTGCCGAAAACGATTATGTTCTTCAATACAGTGAGAATGCATTATTATTAAAAATAAACGGTGACAAATTTGGATTGCCAAGGAAAAAAGATGTTTCAACTGTACTAAATGGGAGTGAAGGTGCTTTTCTGTTTTCGCTTAATGGTGTGCACTGTTTTCTTGTTTGGAATGACGCAAAGATTATACATGACCAACTTGTTTACAAAGAAATTAGTTTCTTCCGCAGTCTACAACCACAAGAAATTGCCTGGGCTGGCATTGTCGGGTTCCAACTGAAGAACTGGTATTTGGAAAACAAATACTGCGGAAAGTGTGGAACCAAAACAAAAGAGAAACCGGATGAAAGGGCAATCGTCTGCCCGAATTGTAATACGCTGGTGTTTCCTAAAATATCGCCGGCAATTATTGTGGCTATCCTGTGTAAAGATAAAATACTACTGGCACACAATGCTAATTTTGAGGAGAAGAGGTATTCGCTTGTGGCGGGCTATGTTGATATCGGCGAATCGCTCGAAGAAACTGTTGTGCGCGAAGTTAAGGAAGAAGTAGGACTGGATATCAAAAACATACGTTATTATAAAAGTCAGCCGTGGGCATTTTCGGGCTCCATGATGATAGGCTTTATTGCCGAAGCAGACGACACTCAACCCATTTGTCCGGATATGGTTGAAATAACCGAAGCTGATTGGTTTAGCAGGGGAAATCTGCCTAACCATCCTCCAAAAATCAGTATTGCCGGAGAGATGATTGAGAAATTTGAGAAAGGCGAGTTATGATAAATATAATTTTATCTATCCTTCGATCCGGATTGTAGGATATTCTTAGAAATAGCTATGAGTAACTATGTGATTTGAAATACGATATTATATTTTTCCTATTACTTAAGCAACTAAAAACAACAATCTATGAAAAAGTTTTTCCCTTTTTTGCCATTACTTTGTTTATTCTCAACAGTTGTAGCCGGAATAACAATAATATTATCCCGGAGCCAATTTCAGCATTTAGTTTTCGTGGTGATACAACCTCTATATTAAGAATGGCAACATTAGACACTTGCACCGTAATTAATAAATCAGAAAATGCCGATTCTGCATTGTGGAATCTTGGAGATGGCCGAATTTCGAGAGACAAAAAAGTAATCATATCGTATCCAAAATTTGGAACTGTTTAATCAATAACGTTTGGTATGACATCGAACTTGGAAT
>DATFAW010000015.1:0-4109 GCA_035254165.1 Paludibacter sp. | reverse complement strand
TCATTTCTTTAACGCGCTCTTAAGCCCCCATATGGGGATTGGGGGTCATAACCAAAACCTATCATTAAATAATATTGATTACTTATATACAAAAATCGGATTTCTGCTGAGCATCATAGAAATTGTAACTATACGTAGTTTCATTCCTTGATAACCTTTATTTTTTTGACAAAAGTAGAGTGCTGAGATTACTAGACAGTGACAGAGTTATTGCTAAAAGATTAAAGAAGAAATAATAAAATATTACGCTTTATATCTATGCTACGCATTACCCGAAGTAGTTAGGGTCTGCTGAAAAACTATTCTGTGCCACGGAGTGGCTAAATGTGAATAACCGCTGGTAAAACCGGCGGTTATTCACATTTAGTCCTTTCAGGACATTTGTATTTGTAGGTGTAAAACGTAGTGCAAAGAAAACTGGCTAATAAACTCAAAAACCTTGCACCTCACATAAAAAGTGTTACTGTATATTGTTGTATACCGGAGTCATACTGCTTTTTCAGCAGACCCTATATAAGCCCGGCGAGTTCACCACTCAGGCAAATTACATTGTTGCAAATGTGCGGGATTGGATAACAGCTATCAGGTGAAATATTATGAGGATGGTATTAAAAGGTTTGATGGAGCAATTTGAAGACGAAGACCAGGACTTTATCACTATGAAAAATGGCAAAGGAACAGGCTATCATACCCTGCATCTTTTTCGCACTATTCCCGGTTCAGGCAGTAAGAACATAAAGATTGAGATAACAAATCGTTTCGGTGAGGTTTATTTCGAAACTATCTCCTTGTAACTCCTGTAATAAAATTAGCAAACCTGAGATAGTATTTCAATAACAGCTACAACTATTAATCTCAGGTTTGCAAAACGATCAAAACACCTGATTTTGCTCTTTTGTAATTTGCAAAAATGCCAAAACGACCGATTTTGTTCTTTTGCAGTTTGCAAAATGATCAAAACACCTGTTTTGGTTCTTTTGTAATTTACAAAAATGCCAAAACGACTGTTTTTGTTCTTTTGTAGTTTGCAAAACGTCTAAAATGCCTGTTTTGGTGGTTCTGAAAATGATAAAACTCTTTTTGTCTCTTAAAAGTTATTTTGAACGCAAATAGCGCAAATCAACACAATTTTATTTGTATAACAATCAGGTGATTAGAATGAAATACAAATAATTATTTGCGAAAATTTGCGCTATTTGGTTATCCGTCAGTGGACGGACAAGTTTTGCGTGCTATTGATACAGCCTTCTCATCTATTATTTTGGATTGCAACCACAGCTAGTGGGATCTTTAGTCCTTGTACCAACTTTATTTTTAGTTATCTCCTTTTTTATGTCACAGCCATTGCAATCACCGCAAGGTGATGTGTCTTTTTTGCGGATGTTCTTTAGCACTGCATATACAGAGTAAGCTATTGCAGATACTATGATTATCAAGACTATTATAGATTGAATCATTTTGATATTTATTTAGTAGATTTTAGAAATTCCAAAAACAAGAGAAAATATAAAAAGTGTTTTGCTGTTGGATGACTTTCTGTTTTTTTAAATAAACAAACTTCCTATCTGGTAAGTAGCAAATGCCACCAACCAAGCGATTGCAGTTGTATACACCATGGTAAACAAAGCCCAACGCCAACTAGATTCTTTTTTTATAGCCGCAATCACTGCCACACAGGGAAAATAAATCAACACAAAAAGCATAAAGCCAAAGCTAACCAAAGGCGTAAATACCTTTTGACCCTTCAGTTCACCGCTGTTATGAGTTTGAGCCTTTATTTCTTCCTTTAAGGAACCCGAGTTTTCATCGGCCTTAAGATCTGCCTGATAAAGAATACCCATGGTACTAACAACAATTTCTTTTGCTGCCAATCCGGTAATAATACTTACGCCCATTTTCCAATCAAACCCTAGAGGTTTGATTACCGGCTCTATGGCATGTCCAAGTTGACCAATGTACGATTTTTCCTGACGCTCGGACTCTTTACTTACTTCCAAATACTTAACCTTGTCTTGCTTTTGGATATCAGGGAGCTGTTTGTTGGATTTTACATTTTGAATTTGTGCATCATAGTTAGTTGTATAAACAATGTGCCTTGGAAAATACCCCAAAGCCCAAATTAATATGGAAGCAACCAAAATAACATTTCCCATCTTTTTTAGATACTGTTGGCCTTTGTGCCACATATGTAGACTCGTATTTCTAAAAGTTGGAATTCTGTAAGGCGGTAACTCCATTACAAATGGAACTTCTTTTTTTGAAAAAGCGATCCGTTTCATTATTAGTGCGGTAATGATAGCTAATACGATACCAATTAAATAAATTGAAAACAATACCAACCCTTGGTTTGCCGGAAAAATAGCCGAAATAAGCAAAACATATACAGGCAATCGGGCGCTACACGACATAAAAGGAGTGATAATCATAGTCAGAATTCTGTCCTTTTTGTTGTCCAATGTGCGTGTTGCCATAATAGCGGGCACATTACAACCAAAACCCATAACCAAAGGAATGAATGATTTTCCATGCAACCCGATTTTATGCATCAATTTATCCATTATAAACGATGCACGAGCCATATAGCCGGTATCTTCCATTAGCGAAATAAAGAAAAATAAGATCAGAATGTTAGGAAGAAAAACAATTACTCCGCCTACTCCGCCTATAATTCCATCAACCAACAAATCCCGCAAAGCGCCTTGAGACATGCTGCTTTGAATCCAATCGCTCAATAAACCAACACCCGTATTAATCCAATTCATGGGGTAGCTTCCCAAAGTGAAAGTGGCCTGAAACATTAACCACATGAAGAACATAAATATCGGGAATCCCAAGAATTTGTGAGTCAGTAAATCATCCAATTCGCGCTTGCTCTCTCTTTTATCCTTTTTTGTTTCTTTATATGTTTCCTTTAGTGCTCCATCGATAAAGCCATATTTGGCATCGGTTATGATAGTTTCAGAACGCTCACCATATTCTTTTTCCAATTGCACAATGGCTTGCTTGGCTATAGTTTTAATTTGCTCATAATTACTGAATTTTTCCAATTGAGCCAACGTACTTTTATCTGTCTCCAATAATTTTATTGCCACATAACGTGACGATAACTTATCGGTTATTGCCGGATTTTTCCAAATAACATCTTGAATGTCTTTTATCGCATTCTCAATTTGCGGGCCATAGTTTATATGAATATGCCGCACGCTCGGATCTCTATCTTCATATACATCAATCAGTTTATCAAACAATTCATCCACGCCTTTTCCTTTTGATGCAACTGTAGGAATGATTGGAATTCCAATCATTTGGCCTAAATCATCATAGTCAAATTTGACACCCTTCTTTTCCAATTCATCGTACATGTTCAGAGCAATCACTACCTTGATATTCATGTCAATAAGTTGTGTGGTCAAAAACATATTCCGCACCAGATTTGATGAATCAATGACATTAACCACAATGTCCGGCATTTTTTCGGTAATGTGCATGCGCACATAAAGCTCTTCTGGCGAATACTCTGTTATAGAGTATGTGCCAGGCAGGTCTACAATTTTGAACGTGTATCCTCCTCTTTTCATTTCGGCTTCTTTCGCATCCACCGTAACGCCACTGTAATTTCCAACCCGCTCATGCGAACCGGATGCAAAATTAAATAGCGTTGTTTTGCCACAATTGGGATTGCCAACCAGAGCCACATTAATCACCTTGCCCTTTTCCAATACCGAAACTTTGAGCGACTCCTCATCGATTGTGCCTTCAAATTTAATCTCCGATAAACTGGCAGCATCCTCTATGGAAACAACCTCAACCAACTCTGCTTCGCTTCTTCTCAGAGAAACATTATAGCCCATGATCTGATACTCAACAGGATCTTGTAAAGGTGCATTCTTAATTACTTTAACCTTTTTTCCCTTCACAAAACCCATTTCGGTAATACGTTTACGAAACGCCCCATGACCTAATACTTTTGTTATTATGGCTTCATCACCTGTTTTAATATCAGAAAGATGTGTGTTGTTTATTATCATTTTATATACTGATTATACTAAGTTATTGCAAACTAAAAAAATATTCAAACTTTGGAACCCTGGATATTTGCTAAGTAGATG
>DATFAW010000014.1:0-10400 GCA_035254165.1 Paludibacter sp. | reverse complement strand
TTTTCATTTTCGTTGTTTTAAAATTTAAAATTACCAACCTGGATTTTGTACTAAATAATGCTTGCCATCAATAACTGATTTATCAATTTCATCGTTTGGAATTTGGAAAAGACCATTTTTTTGGGTATCAAAAACGATATGTTTTGTTTTATTTACTCCACCTTCTTTGACAACTTCGTCGATGTTAATCTCTTGGGCTGCCACAGAAGATCCGTAACGTAGTAAATCCCAGTAACGAATACCCTCCAAGGCTAATTCACGCTGGCGTTCTTTTCTTATATTATCAGTTGACACCGGAATGCGGTGTGTCTGATCTCCAAATGCCCTATCACGTATTTTATCCAAATATGTTTGTGCATTAGGTGAGCCTAACTCAGCTGCCATCAGCAATACATCTGCATAACGGATAACAACCCAGTCCTGTGATTGATCAACTTGAGCACTGTTACTTTCACTTAGGCTTAATGGATATTCTTTAAAAGTCGGCTTACCGGAGGTTTTATCAACACTCTGAACACTCAAAGGAACATATTTTTTGTTAAAGTACCCGGTGTAATCAGCAAACTGCGTTGAATTAAACGCAGCTCCCTTATGGTTTACAGTTCCATCTGAATTGAAGGTGCTTGTTGAGTTTTCAAGCTCATCAGCGACAGATATAACTGTAGCTGCTTTTCGCAAATCACCAGTTTCAAAAACATTTTCCCCGTATTTCTTTGAAACAGTACCTTGTCCCCAGCCCCATGAATAAGGTGCAGGTGTTCCATCATGCCAACGCAGCCCCATACTAATCAACCATTTATTACCTCCACTTCCCCAATGGGCACCCCAAGTATATTTTATTGAAAAAATGGTTTCTTTATTGTCTTCACCTGCATATGTACCTGTTCCGGAAACTGATGAAACCGGCCATAGATTTTTAAATTCACTCACTAACCCATAACCTCCATTATTAATTACATCCTCAACATAACCTAAGGCAGTTGTTTTATCTACTACTCCTACAAGATCGCTTTTTGAATAACGCCCGGTATAAAACAGAAATACTCTTGCCATGAGCGATTCTGCCGCCCACTTTGTTGCATGACCATAATTACTTGAAGGTATACTCCCATATGCAGTTGCCGGTAAATTTTCAATCGCAAATTTCAGGTCATTAGCAATCATAGCATATACTGAGTCTGGATTTGCTTGTGGCGTTTTTATATCAACAATAGAAGAAGTGATTAATGGAACATTTCCAAAAAAGCGAGCTAAATCAAAGTAATAAAACGCTCTTAAAAACCGGGCTTCAGCAGCATATTGATTTGATAAACTTTCATTACCGCCCCAATTTACGGTTTTCAGATTTTCTAATAAAGAGTTACATCTGAAAATAGCAGTATACCTGTGAGCCCAAATATCACTATTTTGGTTCAATGCTCCAGCTTCTTTGAATTCGTCCCATCCAAATGGAACCCCAGAAGTCGCTTCTCCTTGCCCTCCTCCTGCAAATGCTTCGTCAGAGGCAATGGTAGTAATAAAATACAAATTTGCCCAACCATCGAGTAACAATGCATTATAACATCCTGTCAAACCTTCAAGTGCATTCTTTGGAGATTGAAAGTATCCTTGAGCTGTCTGCGTTGTGATAGGTTTATTATCAAGAAAGGTATCACTGCAAGACGTTGCGGCTCCAAAAAGGGCCACCATACATAAATATATTAATTTTTTTTTCATTGTAATTGATATTAGAATTTAACATTAAGTCCTATTAAATAATTGCGGGGGTGTGGATAGTATCCAACATCAATTCCGGTTGCATAGTTATGACCAGAAGTATCGCCAACTCCATAACCAATTTCGGGATCCATCCCAATGTATTTTGTAAATGTATAAAGGTTCTGAGCTGTAAAATAAAGTCTTATTTGTGAAAGAGGGGAAGTTTTCCATAACTTCTTAAAATCATAACCAATTGTTATATTAGATATTTTGAGGTAATTTCCATTGGTAATTAACAAGTCGTTCATGTAAGTCCAATTCCTGTTGCCTTCAGTATTGTTAGTAACGCGTGGCCATTCATTTGAAGTTCCTTCACCATGCCAGCGGTTCAAATACACTTGATTGTAATTTGATTTTGGGCCATTATAATTATGTATGAATCCCATTGCTATCTGTTGACCGAACTGTCCTTGCGTAGATACAGATAAGTCAAAGCCTTTATACTCTCCACCAAAAGAGAAACCAAGGATATAGTCTGGATTTGGGTTTCCAATATATGTCCGGTCGTTTTCATCGATCTTTCCATCTTTGTTAGAATCAACGAATTTTATATCACCAGGCGCAGCAAGAGGCTGAATAACTGTCCCTGCAGTTGATTTGTAATTTTGGATTTCCTGTTCGTTCTGGAAAATTCCATCAGTCTTCAAACCGTAGAAATAACCAATCGGATTGCCTGTTTGAACCCGGAAAAAGTTTGGCGCATTTGTATACAACAAATTTCCTCCTCCTTCAAAAAATCCGGCAGCATTTTTAATCGAGGTAACCTTGTTTTTATTGTTTGTTATGTTGCCATTTACAAAATAATTTAACTTGCCAATTCGGTCGTTATACCCAAGCGATAATTCGAATCCTCTGTTATTAACCGAACCGCCATTAATATATTCAGGGTCAGCACCTTTAATTGTTGCAGAAGGTGCATCAACGATCCAGTCTTTTGTTCCTTTAGAATAATACTCAAATGTTGCATTTAACTTTCCATTCAAAAATCTAGCATCAAAACCGACATTTAATTGTTCTGAAATCTCCCATTTTAAATCAGGATTTGATAATTTTTTTGCAAAAATACCTGTTGCCAAAGCGCCTTCAGTTGAACCAAAGGAATAACCCCCATCGGTAGTTGTAAGAGTTGACATCCATTGATAATCGTCAAAATTCTGGTTACCATTTTGACCCCAGCTTGCACGTATTTTGAGAAAGTCTATCCAATCTGCAACCGGTTTCATAAAGTCCTCATTTGTAACAACCCAACCTGCAGAAATCGATGGGAAATAGCCCCATCTGTGTTTTTGGCTAAAGCGAGTTGATCCATCTGCACGGAAAATGGCAGTTAACAAATACTTTTCGTCATAATTATAGTTTATCCGACCGAAATATGAAACCAATCTTTGAGTATTATCTGGACCTCCAGTGATATCACCTTCGGTAGTAGGGATATTTTTAGCATTGGTTAACCATGCATATTTATAATCATCTATTAAGAGACCATACTTTTTCCCATATATACTTTCACCAGTATTCATTTTAGCAGACATACCAACAAGTCCATCAATATGATTTTTCCCTATTGAAGTTACATAATGCGCTGTGTTTTCCCATGTCATTACTTTGTTATTCCACATGTTTTGTGAAACGTTGCTAAGATCATTCTTTGTTTCAAACCCAATGTTATAAACAGGAGTATAACTACGATAAGACCCGGAAGAGTAGTCAATTGCAAATGTACTTTTTAAAGTTAACCCTTTAACCGGCTGAACTTCAAGGTATGCATCGCCAATTATTTTATCCTCTTTCCGAATATTGTTATAATTATATTTCATAAATAAAACAGGACTCGTTTCCCTTGCACCAGCAGGATTAAGGAATCCATCAGCATCATCCGCAGAAAACAGCGGAGAAGTAAAATATCCTTTGCCAAGGATATTGTCATATAGGTTATTGGTACTTACACCTTTCTTTGCAGTGTTCGTATACGTAAGATGTTGTCCTGCTTTAATATAATTTTTCCAAAGCTTATGCTCTGTATTGATTCTGAATGTATACCTTTTATAACCTGATTTACTAGCTCCACCAATAATACCATCTTGCCCTGTGTATGACAAGCCCATTGAGTACAAACTCTTATCAGTACCTCCCGAGAAAGCTAAAGAATGGTTTTGCATAGGAGCATTTTTTGTAATTAATTCATTTACCCAATCAGTTCCTTTTCCTAATGCTGCCATTGAAGCAGCATCTGTTGGGAAAATAGGAGACTGGCCTGAATTAATATTTTGCTCATTCATGATAATAGCATACTCTTGCGAGTTCAAGTAGGGCATTTTTTTATATAAATTCTGAATCCCTACATAGCCATCATACGTAATTTGCGTTTTGCCAGCTTTTCCTGTTTTTGTTGTTACAAGAACTACCCCGTTAGCTCCATTCACACCATAAATGGATGCAGAGGCGGCATCTTTCAATACATCAATTGACTCAATGTCATTAGAGTTCAAATACGAAATATCGTTTGTTTGTACACCATCAACTATATATAAAGGTCCGGTACCGTTGATTGTTCCCATACCACGAACCACAATTTTCAATCCTTCACCCGGTTGGGCTGAACTTGAAGAGATGGAAACACCAGGAGTTTGCCCTTTCATTGCATCAAGTACGTTAACCGTACCCATTTTTGCTAAGTCATCTCCTTTTACTTGTACTGTTGCTCCTGTTACAAGTTTCTTCTTTTGGACTCCATAACCTACAACAACTACTTCATCTAAGCTTTTGGTATCTTCGCTTAACTTGATTGTTAAGTTAGACCCGGAAATCTTTACAGTCTGTGGTGTGTACCCTACATATGAAACAGAAAGCGTTTCACCTGTTTTAGCTTGAATGGCAAATGCTCCGTTTATATCGGTAACAGTTCCAACTTTAGAGCCTTTTAGCATAATGCTAACACCAATAAGTGGTTCGCCATCTTTTTCGGACAGAACCTTACCCGAAATTTTCCCATCGGAATTTTGAGCAGAGACCAGTCCAAAAGAACATAGCATTGCCGCAAGGATTACGTACTTGCTTAAAAGGTTTTTGGTTACCTTTCGAACGCATTGAATCACATGATTTTCATTCATAATTCATTTTCATTTAAAGTTAATAATTGCTTGTGATCGATTAATTGCCTAATTTGGTTTAGTTGTTATCGGAGTATTGCTTAATCTATGTTTATTATAGATTTTTTTTTATAACACATTAGATAACTTTTTATAACACATTAGATAACTTTTGAAATCATACAAAAATACGTTCTTCAAACTGTAACTATTGGGGCTAATGTTTGTATCACTGGGTGTATTTGATAACTCATGGGTATCAAATGTTCACAGGATAGCAGTCAAATGATAATAAGGTTAATAATATTGAATTTAGACATATTTATTTCATACATTTGCCTAATAATCCTAAAAGGTATCAAACTATATGAACCGATCATGACAAGTAGAATCAATTTCGATCAAGATAATTTGTTAAGATGTGTTTGTAAGTCTTATTTTTATAGTTTAAAAAATATCATACATAGATGAAAAAATACTTATTGGCTTTTACTGTTTTTTTTTGTAGTGAAGGCATACGCCGAGTCTTATAATTTCGCACGATTAGATAATACTCATGGTTTATCCAATAATCAGATTGAATGTATTTTCAAAGATAGTAGAGGATTTATGTGGATAGGTACTAATTATGGGTTGAATCGATATGATGGTTTTCGTACAAAAATATATAAACTGATTAAAAACGATACAACTAGTTTGACAACTAATACTATATATGGTATTCAGGAAGATGTGACTGGAAATTTATGGATCAGAAGTAATTCTATCAGAAGGAATTCTAATTATGTAGTCTACAATATTCGGGCTGAAAATTTTATTCGTAACTTATCCACGATACTTTCTCCTTTAGGAGTTCATTTTATTCCGTCGATAGTTGAAATTGATTCTCAAAAAAATTATTATTTCTATAATCCTAACGATGGTGTGTATAAGTATGATGTAAAAAGTAATAGGCTTACTCACTTTAAACAATCATCTAACCCTAACACATTGAGCAAGGGGGTCATAAATTCGATCAAGTTAGAACGTGGTTTTTTATGGGTTCTCTTTAATACAGGTTTGTTGGAGCGTTTAAACGAAAAGACTAACCGGGTAGACTTTAGGAATCGTTTTATCTCCGATAATGATAAGGGTTCTACTATTTTAAAAAGTTTATATTTAGATGCTAACGGTTGTCCCTGGGTTTATCCGGGACTTGCCGATAAGGGAGCCTTGTATTATAATTTTACCAGATCAGAATGGAATTATTTTGGAAACAACATAAGGGATTTACGAGGATCTTCTTTCTATCCGATTGGTTCAAATTTCGTCCGTTCGATTGAACAAGATAAAAAAGGACGAATATGGATAGGCACTGATCATGGTGGAATTGAAATCTATGATAAAACCTCAAATCAGTTAACCTCACTTCGCAACGATCCACAAAATCCTAATTCATTAAGTCAAAACTCAGCCATAAGTTTGTATTGTGATAATACAGGAATAATGTGGGTGGGAACTTATAAGAATGGGGTTTCATATTATCATCCGGGAATGTTTAAATTTGAAAAATCGCCATTGTTTTTTTATAGTAATCCTGCGCTTGAAAACAAAGATTGTAATGTTATTCGCGAAGATCACAATGGAAATTTATGGATTGGTACAAATGGTAGTGGGGTGCTGAGACTCGATAAACAAAGTCGAAGTTTCAAGTTATATAGAAACCAGGAGGGAAACAGTTCCAGCATTTCATCTGATATTATAACCTCGATACTCGAAGATAGAGGTGGATCGATGTGGTTTGGTACTTTCTTGGGCGGATTGAATAAAATGGTGGGTGAGCGTTTTCAGAATTTCCAACCGGACTTAAACAATCCAAACACATTATCCAATAAAAGTATTTATGGATTGATGGAAGACCATCAGCAAAATATCTGGATAGCTACACTCGGTGGTGGTCTTGATGAACTCAATAAATCCCGAGATACTTTTCGACATTATAGGACTAATAATGCGAAAGGAATTTCTTCCGATTATATTATATCCTTGTATAGCAAAGATTCTACTTTAGTCTATTTGTGTACTCCTTCTGGAATTGATGTTCTTAATACTTTGACAAAAAAAATTGCACCATTATTTAAAAATGTTTCTCTGAAAAGTATGCTGTCAGATTTAGTCGTCAATAATGCCCTTATTGATAAGAGAAACCAGATTTGGATTGCAACTGACAATGGAATTAATATCTACAATTCAGAAAATAGAACTATCAAATATATAAACAAGTCCAGTGGATTGTCAAGTGACCAGGTGGTATCTTTGGTTGAAGATAATAATGGAAACATTTGGTCCGGAACCCGGAATGGCCTGGCATGCATATATTGTAAGCAGGACCTTACTTCAAAAAAATATGTCTATAACGTTGTTTCCTTTGATGAAAACGATGGACTATTGAGTTCTATCTTTAATCAAAATGCAGCCTACAAAGATAAACAAGGCAAAATATATATTGGTTGTACCAAGGGCTATACGGTTTTTGATCCCAAGACAATCCATTTCAATAGTATCATGCCCAAACCTTGTTTTACGGAGTTGCTAATTGGTAATGAAGAAATCCGACCAGGTGTAAAATTGAGAAAACGAATTGTATTAGATAACTCTATTGCGCTAAAAAAGAAGATAGAACTTCATTACGACGAAAAAAACTTTACAGTCAATTTTTCTGCGATGAGTTATATCCACCCTCAAAAGAACAGATACCGGTATAAACTAAAAGGGTTTGATGAAGATTGGATTGAAACAAGAAACGGAGTGGGTTCGGCTACTTATTCAAACCTGAATCAAGGTACCTATCACTTGATAGTTTATGCCAGTAATAACGACAATGTATGGAGTGTAACTCCGCTTATTCTCGAGATTGTTATTCTACCACCGTTTTGGTTAAGCTGGTGGGCTTATATTTTTTATTTCGTTTTGGGAGCTATTCTGTTCTGGTATATAATTAATTACAGTTTAAGCAGGCAAAAACGTGAATTTGAGAATGAACAACGCGTGAGAGAGGCTAAACAATTGCATGAAATGGATGAAATGAAGTTCAGGTTCTTCACGAATATAAGCCATGAGTTCCGCACACCTTTAACGCTGATTATTAATCCGGTGGAAAAACTACTAAACGAAATGAGATCGGAAGAAGAGAGGTCGTTGCTTTCTATTATCCATCGGAATGCGAATGGCCTGTTGGAATTAGTTAACCAGCTTTTGGATTTTAGAAAACTTGATGTTCAGAAGGATACATTGAATATATCGGTAGGCGATGTGGTGGCATATATAAAAGATATTTGCTATTCGTTTACCGAACTTGCCAATCAGAAATCGATTAAATTCTCGTTTTCAACATCGGTCTCAGAACTTCGCATGGAGTTCGATCCTGTGAAAATGAAAAAAATTGTATTTAATCTTTTGTCTAATGCTTTTAAGTTTACACCCAAAGATGGCAAGATTGATGTACGCATGAGTTTGATTCATCAACCGAATGAAGAAAAAAAGATACTAAAGATCATGGTTACTGATAGTGGGATTGGTATTCCTGCAAAAGATCTTGATCGTGTTTTTGAACGATTTTATCGCGTTGAAAATGCCGAGAACGGTCATCAGACAGGCACTGGCGTAGGTCTTCATATAGTGAGTGAATATGTTAAGTTGCACGATGGCGTTATTGGAGTTGAAAGCCAGGTGGGCCAAGGTTCAACCTTTACAGTTATGATTCCAGCAAATCAACATATCCAGGAAGAAATTATTAGTCAGAAATTAGTTGTAGATGAAAAACCAGTAGATTTGGCCGTTGAAGATGAAATTGTTGCTGAAGATCACCGGACAAAGTTACCTCTGATGCTAGTGGTAGACGATAATCACGATTTCCGAAATTTCATTGCAACTATGTTTGCCGAAAATTACCGGATTTTAAAAGCCGAAGATGGTGAAATTGCTTATCGAATGATTTTGGACAAAATGCCCGACTTAATTATATGCGATGTCATGATGCCTAATATGGATGGTTTCGAGTTATGTAAGCTGGTTAAACAGGATATCCGGATTTCGCATATTCCTATTATACTACTTACTGCCAAAGCCGGTGATGAAAATAAATATCGTGGATTGGAAGCCGGAGCTGAAGATTATATATCGAAACCATTTAACATGGAAATGTTGGCGCTAAAAGTGAATCGGATTATTGAAAGACAAAAGAAGACGCGCGATCAGTTCCGGCACAAAGTAGATATTACCACCGGTGATGTGGAAATTGTTTCCATGGACGAAAAATTTGTAAAAAAGGCAGTTGCATTAGTCGAAGCAAATATTTCGACCAGTGAGTTTCTGGTCGAAGATCTTTGCCGCGAGATGGGCATGAGCCGAGTATATTTCTACAAGAAAATTTTGTCGCTGACTGATAAAACACCATCAGAATTTATTCGTTTCATTCGATTGAAACGGGCAGCCGACTTGTTGGAAAGAAGTCAGTTGTTTGTCAATGAAGTTGCTTTTCAGGTTGGGTTCAATGATCCTAAATACTTCCGTAAATACTTTAAAGATGAATTTGGTATGACTCCGAATGAGTATAAGAAAAAATTCATAAACTAATATTAAGCTTCGGAATGTAAAATTTAGAAAGACACAGTCGTGTCTTTCTAAATTTAAGCAGTGTATATTGCCACAAAAAAATGCTGTTATATAAAATTAGATTATAACTTTGTCCATTCAAACAAATTCTTTTTAACAAGCTATTGAGCTCCTGTTTTTGCCAATCAATATTAATTTACTCAACAGAGTTGCATTATGAAGAAAATTTATAGTCTGGTCATTATTTTAGTGGTTTTTCATTTAGCAGCATCTGCTCAGTATAGTCAAGGTAGTATCTATATTGATGGGAGTGTAAATTATAACAATGATAAGATGAATGTCACTACATTGATGGTAGGGGCTCCTATAGCGACAAGCTCCAATAATCTTACTATATCGCCCAGCATTGGCTATTTTTTGTTGCAAATAACTTTGCAGTAGGAATTGGATTAGAGTATAAATCTCTATCCAGCTCAAATACTACACTTACTGAAAGTGTTTTTTCAAACCAAGTTTTAGACCATAATGCTTATGATTTGACATCGAGTAAATGGAAAGAACTAGCTCCAAGTATTTTCGCCAAATACATTCTTCCTATTTCAGAGAAGTTGAGTTTTTCAATAATGGCAAAGCTTTTCACATGGATTAGTGACCGATGAAATGTCAGTTAATTCGACAACAATCACCTTTGATGGAAAGGTATCAACATCTGAAGTTGTAAGCGAAAAGCCATCTAAGGAAACTAATCGCTTTAATATCTCACCTGAATTTCAGGATTTAATTACAAATAAAATTGGATTGAAGGTTAATTTCACAGGTTTCAGTTATAATTCACTTCCTGTAATTAATCATAGCTATGAAACTGTCGATGGCACCCGCTTCAGTAATGTCGTCAACTATGGATCACAAAAGACTACCAGCTTTAATGTTAATTCATCTTCATGGAGCTTTGGAGTATTT
>DATFAW010000013.1:0-17077 GCA_035254165.1 Paludibacter sp. | reverse complement strand
ATTTTATTTTAGAGATTTAGTGATTTTTAAATATAAAACAAATATTACATATTTATGTTCGGTTGAATTGGGGGGGCAATAAAATACGCAGTTTAAAGATCTGATAAGATGGTGTTAAGGCCGAATAGAGATGTAATATTGAATCTGATCAGCACAAATTCAGTTTTCGCCCTTGCGCTTCATTTTTTCTTCATTATCTTTGTCCATCTAAAATCATTTAAATAAAGAACTAGAAGAATGGAAATTTCAGGAAAAATTATTGCTGTGTTGCCTATTGCAACCGGACAAGGGAAAAACGGAACTTGGCGTTCGCAAGATTATGTGTTAGAAACTGGCGATCAATATCCCAAAAAGGTATGTTTCAATCTTTTCAACGATAAAATTGATCAATTTCCATTGGCAATCGACGATCAGGTGAATATGAGTTTTGATGTGGAGAGCCGCGAATATAACGGACGTTGGTATACAACCATTCGCGCATGGAAAGTTGAAAAAAGTGCTGTTAGTGCTGCTCCTGCAGCCTCTGCATCAGTTGCTTCGTTTGATGCTGCGCCAGATGCAGGCGAAGGAAGTGATTTGCCTTTCTAAGTTTAGTTGAACAGTTAATCAGTTCATTGGTTAACTAGTTAATGTTTTATCAATCCAATCAACAAATCAACCAGTCAACTAAAATATTGTTAGGAATGAGTGGCGGCACCGATAGTTCGGTTGCTGCCATTCTTTTATTGGAACAAGGCTACGAAGTCGTGGGCATAACGTTTCGTTTCTGGGAAGAAGGTGAAAATACGCATTTGCAGGATGCAGTTCGATTGGCAGGACAACTCGGAATTGAACACATAACGTATGATGCTCTCGATTTTTTTCGTGCGAACGTTGTTCAGTATTTTATTGATGAATACTTGGCTGGCCGCACGCCTTTTCCGTGTGTGAAATGCAACAATGAACTGAAGTGGAAACTCATTTTAGAAGAAGCTGACCGATTGGGATGCGACAAAGTGGCAATGGGGCATTATGTGAATATTGTTCACGAAAATAATCATTACTTTGTTGCCGAAGGCAAAGATCCTGATAAAGACCAGTCATTCTTTTTATGGGGATTGACACAGGCGCAACTTTCCCGCATTGTTTTTCCGCTCGGTATGTTTCATAAAACAGAAGTACGAGCCATGGCAGCAGAGCGTGGCTACAAAAAAGTTTCAGAGAAAAGAGACAGTCTAGGTGCGTGTTTTTGTTCCGGTGATTACCGACCGTTTCTGAAGAATCAACTGGCAGAACCAGACCGGTTTATTTATCCCGGCAATTTTTTGGATGAAGAAGGCAAAGTCCTGGGGCGACACGAAGGTTTTCCGCTTTACACGGTTGGCCAGCGACGTGGCCTGATGCATTTGAACCGCAAGGTATTTGTCAAGGAAATTCGTCCCGATACCAACGAAGTTATTTTGGCTCCATTGAAGAGCATGTATAAAACGGAGTTCTTAATCCGGGATGTGAATGTGGTCGACACAAGTTTGTTTTCAAGTGAATTTGATACGCTTTGTCGTATTCGCTACCGGAAGCAGAATACGTTGAGTCGTGTTGTTTTTCTTGAAAACGGAACAGCAAGAGTAGAGCTCTCGGAACCGCTCGAATCTATTGCGCCCGGGCAAACAGCAGTGTTTTATCGTGACGGAAGGATTCTTGGAGGAGGGTTCATTGAATAGCGGCAAACAGTAAGCAGTAAGCAGTAAACAGTAAGCTGAGTTGCAAACAACTATTTCTTCATTTTATTTTTGGTTGCTGTAAAGATTTTAACAAGTTCATTCGCTTCATTTTTTATAGCATTATAGAGTGATCTATTTAAAAGATTCGCTTCCTCAATTAATTCAAGCCAAAATTGTGTTTCATCTGTTTCTTCAACCACAATACAAAGTTTTGAAAACTTTTCTGCTTCAGACCGACCGCGTGTGAATGCTCTGAAATTAGCTGCAACGGAAGTGCCGGAGCGTAATAATTGTTTTCCTATTACTCTTAATTCTTCCGTTTGTTTGCAGTGTTTAGCGTAGAATAATATAACCGAAATAGCAAATTTTTTTGTTCAGGTTCTATACTTTTCATTGAAATCAGAATATTCTGCCATATAAATAAAGTTTTATGTTTAGTTCTTACCGCTTACCGCTTACCGCTTACCGCTTACTGCTTGCAGCTTACCACTTACTACTTGCTGCTATATTTTAATGTTGAATATGCCAATGAAATGGCAAACGCTTCCGCCGAGAACAAACAAGTGCCAGATGGCATGCATATATTCAATGCGCTTGAATGAATACAAAACGGCGCCAACTGTGTAGAAGACTCCACCGGCAACTAACCACCAAAATACATTCATAGAACTTGTCAGTGTAAGCGAATCAATCAGAGGTTTAAAGGCAATTACAACAACCCAGCCCATAGCTACATAGCATATTGTTTCGAGCTTGCTGCCTTTCTTCAGGTTCATAAAGCTCAACGAAATGCCTAAGGTTGCTGCTGCCCAGATTACTCCAAAGAGCGACCAACCCCAGGCGCCGTTTTGACGAAGAACAACCAACGTGAACGGAGTATAACTTCCTGCAATTTGTGCATAAATGGCTGCATGGTCGAACTTGCGGCGAAGCGGTTTCCTTCTTTCGTCTTTTTCGGCATGATACAGCGTGGATGAGGTGTACATCAGCGTCATGAAAATGATGAAAACAATATCGCTCACAATAGCCCAATTATTACCCGAGCCGATAGCTTTTTGAATTAAGAAAACGCCGGCAATGATTGCAAAGCCAATTCCGATAGCGTGTGAGTAAGTATTGGCTCTTTCTTCTTTGGCCGAATAACGGCGAACTCCAATTTTTGGAGAGGAGGTCTGATTTGTACCTTTATTTTTTTTCATTTCCAGCTTTGATAAGTAGTTACAAGATGTTTATCTATATATTGCTTTCAAAAAAACAGATCGTTAAATGAGATTGCATACTTGATACTTAAGACTCTTTGGGCGTTTGGGGTATATTTCGCAATACTTTTTCAATCACATTGTTTTCGAAGCCGCGACTTTGGGCGAAACGGAAAAGTTTACCTTGTTTTTCGTATTCGAACTCATATTTTAGCCCAACTAATTTGGTTTTTAAAATGGCAGCCAGCAATTCTTCGTATTCGCCGTCGTCGATGGTTTTCAAAGCGGCGTCTATCAGGTCGTTGCCGAGTCCTTTTTGTTTCAAGGCATACGATATCTTGATTTTTCCCCATTTGTTGAAGCGAAATTTATCTTTTACAAAATAATCGCAATAGCGCTTCTCGTTGATAAAGTCTTCTTTTATCAGACGATTAATTATTTTCGATTTGTCATCGCACGCAACGCACCAGGCGTTCAGTTTGTCTTCTACTTCCGACACGCAATGTTCGGAAATGGAACAATAAGAAGCTGCCTTGTGCAGTAATTCCTCCAGGGTATATTCTTTTTTCATCGATTTATTGATTAAATGCTAAATAGTAATAGAATTAGTTTACAAATGTAGCTATTTTTCTGTTCCAAGATAGTGCCATTGTAATTTGGCAGTTGTTTTTTCTTGCAAATTTGGCTTCCTTTTAAAACAATAAATGCACCCCAAGCAAAAAGACAAGTGCCCGAAAGGGTCGGGTTATTTCCTGTTCACCAAATAAATCCCTACCAATACCACCACTGCTCCGCCAATTTCGTGGAAGGTAAGCACTTCTCCCAGGATAAGGACGGAAAAAATAGCTGTGAAAACGGTCTGGCTCAGCAGGCTTACCGAAGCAACCGTCGGACTGATATGTCCCAGTGCCTGATTGATGGCCAGCCAACCGAGCAGTTGTGGGATTAACCCCAGCGTTCCCAACGCCAACCAGGTGTTGGTGCTGAAACCCCAGAGTGGGGTGGAGGTAAAGAGGCAAACCAACCCCAATACCACGGTGCTGGCTATCATCGAAATGGCGGTAAACGAGAAGGTGTCCAGGTTGATTCGACCTTTTCGAACTGTAATGAGGTATGCCCCGTAAAACATGCTGGCAAAAATGGCCAGTGCGTTCCCGAAATTCAGGTTTGCTTCTAATATCTGGTTGATGCCAATGATAATGGTTACCCCAAAAATAGATATTGCAGTTCCAATCCAGAAAATGCGCGTTGGCTTTTCTTTCATGAAAAGCAGGGCGCCAATACCCACCCACACGGGAGCCAGATTAGCAAGCAACGTAGAGATAGTAGCTTTGGAAAGCATGATGGATGTGTTCCACAAAGCAATGTCGCAGGCAAACAAAACGCCGCAGATGATGGCGATTTTCACCCCTTTCTGATCGGTGATTGGCTTTTTAAAATAAAGCCAAACGGGGATGATGCCGATTGTTCCAAAAAACATGCGATAGAATGCTGAACCGAATCCGCTGATATCCGCCAGCTTCACCAGTATGGCCGACCACGAAATGCACAGCACACCAAACAATAACAACAAGTAATGAACCCACGGATGGTTTTTATGTAGCATAAATTAGAGCCAAGATGTTAGACAAAAGAATAAAGAGTCAAGATATTAGAAATAAGATGCTAGATAATAGAACCAAGACAAAGGAACTAAGATAAAGGAACTAAGACAAAAGAATCAAGATATTAGACAAAAGACAAAACTGTTCACTGAAAAGGCTGTTAACTGATCACTGTTCACTGACAACTGCTCTTATCATTCGGTCGTTTCCCGATATGTCTTTCCGCAATTCCACATCGCGAAAGCCCAGCCCGGTAAGCAATTCCACGCAGGCCTGTCCGAATCCGCGGTTGATTTCAAAATAGAGTTTTCCGTTTGCTTGCAAGTGTTTCAGAGCAAACCGGGCAATGTGCCGGTAAAAAAGCAATGGGTCGTTATCGGGCACGAACAGCGCCAGGTGTGGTTCGTGATCCAATACATTGGGTTGCATCTCGTCCTTTTCCAGTTCGGTAACGTAAGGCGGATTGCTAATGATAATATCCCAACGTTTATCAAAATCGGGAGCATTCAGTATGTCAACTTTGCTAAAAGTTACTTTCAGCTTGTTGAGTGTAGCATTGCTTTTTGCGGTCTCCAATGCTTGTTCTGAAATATCAAATCCATCAACGGTTGCATTCGGAAATTCATGTTTCAGGCTAATGGGAATGCAGCCGCTGCCGGTTCCAATATCGAGCATGTGCAAATTGGCGCTGCGGTCATTTTCATTTCTAATCCAATCCACCAGTTCTTCCGTCTCAGGACGTGGTATCAGTACCGACTCATTTACGTAAAATGGCAGTCCGAAGAACTCTGTTTCGCCCAAAATGTATTGAATAGGAACGAATTTTTTCAAATTTTCAATAAAATTCTCAATTGTATGACGTTGGTCATCAGAAAAAAGTGTATTTTTGTTAACTATTATTTCGGTGCGAGAGAAACCGGTCAGTTTTTCAATAATTAAATTGGTGAAACTTCTGATTTCCGTATCGGGATAAAGTCCCTGAAGTTCTGATTGAATATAAAGAATGGCTGCTTGCATAATGCAAAGATAGAAAAATTAGTTTCGAGTTACAAGTTCCACGTTGGCAAGCGGGAATAAAGATTAAATGTTGTCTGATTAATGAATTGTGCATTATGAATTATGAATTGAAATATATGTCCCGCTGTCTGCAACTTGCTGAGTATGGTGCCGGACACGTTGCGCCAAATCCAATGGTTGGTGCGGTGTTGGTGTGCGACGATAAGATTGTGGGCGAAGGTTATCACCGTCATTTTGGCGAAGCGCATGCCGAACCCAATGCTATCAACTCGGTGAAAAATCCGGAATTGCTGCAAAAATCGACCTTGTACGTGAGCCTCGAACCTTGCTCGCATTATGGCAAAACGCCACCTTGTGCCGATCTGATTGTTTCGAGTGGAATTCCGCGGGTGGTTATAGGCACGCTGGATCCAAATCCACAAGTGGCTGGTCGCGGCGTAGAGATACTTCGCAAAGCAGGCATTGAAGTGGAAATTGGGGTGCTGGAAGCCGACTGCCGGGAGTTGAATAAACGCTTTTTTATTTTTCAGGAGCAAAAACGTCCGTATGTTTTGCTCAAGTGGGCGCAAACGCAGGATGGGTTTATGGATCGGATACGCACAAATGCTATTGAGCCACCTTTGCAGATTTCAAATAATATTACCCGGCAGTTCACTCATAAAATGCGTTCCGAAAATCAATCAATTCTGGTTGGTGCCAATACCGTTCTGCTGGATAATCCAACCCTTACAGTCCGCAATTGGTCTGGGAAAACACCAATCAGGATTGGCATAGATCGGCAAGGACGAATTCCTGACGATTTTCATTTATTGGATGGAAGTGTATCGACGATAATTTTCACAGAAAAAGACCAGCCGGATAAGCCGCATGTTGAATTTGTAAAAATAGATTTCGATAGCAATTGTATTCAAACCATTTTGACTAAGATTTACGAACGGAATATCCATTCTGTGCTGGTAGAAGGCGGTCCCACTATATTGAACAGCTTTTTAGACGCAGGATTGTGGGACGAAGCGAATGTGGAAGTATCCCCGCAACGAATTTCCGAAGGTGTCGTTGCGCCTGTATTGCCTATACAGCCGATCTCCCGTAAAAACATCGAAGGGCACGAATGGTTGTTTTATAAAAAATAAAAATCAGATTTGAAATAATATATGACTCATTTCTTAACTGTCGTCATTGTGGCGCTTTATGTTTACACTATCATCAGTACCATTTCGGTGTTGCTGTTGGAGAATCGTAATCCGGCGAAATCTTTATCGTGGGTATTGGTTTTGTTGTTTTTGCCGGTAATTGGTATGTTTTTCTACTTATTGCTCGGGCAGGATTATCGCAAAACAAAAATCATTTCGCAGAAAAGTATTCGCCGTGTTACCGACAGGCCGGTTGCATCTTTTGATATCAGTAAGCTGGATAGCACATTGATGGATGATAACCAGCTGAATCTGGTTAAGCTCCTGTATAGGAATAGTGAAGCTGCCGGTTATGCTTTCAATAAAATAGACATCTTTTCAACCGGCGAAAGTACATTTACGGCCATTTTCGACGCCATCATAAATGCAAAAGATCACGTTCACATTGAATTCTTTATTTTTGATGATGATCAGATCTCAAACCAATTACGTGAACTTCTCATTCAAAAAGTAAAAGAGGGCGTTCGGGTTCGTTTGATTTACGACTATTGGGGAAGTTTTAAATTGTCCAAAAAATACCTGAAGACGTTGCGAGATGCAGGAGTGTATGTTCGTCCTTTTTTGCCATTTCGTTGGAAAGTTTCCAGAAGCAATAAAATCAATTATCGCAATCACCGTAAGTTGATTGTGGTAGATGGGAAAATTGGTTTTACGGGTGGCTTAAATGTAGCCGACAGGTATATTTATGGAAATAAACTGGGTAACTGGCGCGATACTTTTATTCAGTTGGAAGGTTCGGCTGTGCATGGGCTTCAACTCTTATTTATGATCGATTGGTACTTTGTAGACCAGAAGTTGTTGGAGGGTCAAGAATATTTTCCAGTGCCACGGAAGTTTGAACAAAACCTGATTCAGATTGTAAATAGCGGTCCCGATTCAGATTGGTCTGCCATTCTTCAGGGAATTGTATCTGCATTCTCTTCAGCAACTAAATATATTTATATCCATTCGCCCTATTTCATGCCAACCGATATTATTGCCACAAGCATTCAGATAGCCGCTTTAAGTGGAGTAGATGTCAGGCTGATGATTCCGGTCAAATCCGATTCCGGTTTTTCGGATGCTAGTTCCAGCAGCTATTTGGGGCAGGCTCTCGAAGCCGGAGTTCGCGTGTTCCGTTATAAGAATGGCTTCCTGCATAGTAAAGCAATGGTAATTGATGACTTCATTTCGATCGTAGGATCAACCAACATGGACGAACGGAGCTTTGCGCAGAATTTTGAAGCCAATGCGTTCATCTATGACCCAAAAACGGCCGTTAAATTGAAAGAATTATTTCTGAAAGATATTGAAAGCTGCGAAGAACTTACCCTTGAAGCCTGGTCAGCACGAAGAAGAAGACAAAAATTGAAAGAATCATTTGCCCGGCTTTTTAGTCCATTAATGTGATAAATTCATTTCTGATGATGATTTTGAAAATAAAAAGTTGGTTGAAAATTTCTCAAAAATATTTTTTTGATTACTTTTGTACTCCCTAAAATGAGCGGGATGTAGCTCAGCCCGGTTTAGAGTACCCGTCTGGGGGGCGGGTGGTCGCAAGTTCGAATCTTGTCATCCCGACTGTTATAAAAAAGGACTTATGGAGCAATCTATAAGTCCTTTTTTTATGCGTGACGGAATCGTGACATTTTTATGTTAGTGATCAATTCCATTTTTTGTTCTATACTCGGAAGGAGTAGCTCCAAACTTCTGCTTAAAACAACGGCTAAAATAGCGAGGGTCTTCTATTCCAACCCGGTATGAAATTTCAGAGACCGTCAACTGGGTATTGCGCATATATTCTGCAGCCCTTTCAAACCGGACTTCGCGTACAAATTCTACAGGCGAGTATCCAGTCAAACTTTTTAATTTATTGAAAAATACAGTGCGACTCATATTTAGCTCTTTGGCAAGCAGATCAATATTCAAGTTGAAATTCTCCAAATTGTCATCCATGATTTTAATCAAATGTTGCATAAAAAGGTCTTCATGCAAGCTAATTTCCAATGGTGGCAGGGTGAAATCAGATTTAGCAGAAGTGATTTGCGTTCTAAAATATTGTTGCAACTGCTTGCGTTGCTTCATCAGGTTTTCAATCCGCGCGTGAAGGAATGCCGAGTTAAATGGTTTCGTTATATAATCATCAGCACCTGCATTCATACCCGCCACTTTACTTTCCATATCGGTAACTGCTGTAAGCAAGATAATAGGAATATGCGATGTTCGGTTGTCTTCTCTTACCTTGTTAGTCAGTTGTATACCATCCAATTCGGGCATTCGTAAATCAGCGATAATGAAATCGGGCAGCAACGATTCTACTTTTTGCCATCCTTTGAGCCCATTTTCGGCCTCGGCTACCCGGTAGTGGTTTTTCAGACTGTTTTTCAAAAAGTGGCGTAACTCATCGTTATCTTCAACGACAAGAATTAATGGGTTGATATTTTCAGAATCAGAAACTTGAATTGCATCGGTGAAATCATCTTCTAAAACTTCGTTTGAAACAGTTTGGTCGGAAACAATAACGTCTACATCATCATTATCAAAATGCGAGATGCCAAGTTTAAATTCAATATCGAAGGTTGAGCCTTTTCCCAATTGGCTCTCTACATGAATAGTAGCGTGATGCAGATCAACCATTTTCTTTACTAAATCAAGTCCTATTCCGGTGCTTTTTTGGGCAATACTGCGAATAGTCGAAATGCTAAAGAAACGATCGAATATAAAGTTTATTTTTTCCTGCGCTATTCCAATGCCCTCATCGATAACCGAAAGTACGGCCACGTTTTGCCGGACAGATGTTTTTATTGTGATTTTCTTTTCAGAAGGAGTAAACTTAAGCGCATTAGAAACCAGATTATAAATAATTGAGTCGAGCCTCTCAGGGTCAACCCAAACTGTTACTTGGTCCGATTCATCCACTATGTCGAATACAATATTCTTAACGTGAGCCATTTCTATGAAATTGCTACTACATGCACGAACAAATTCTCCAAAATTCACTTCTTCTATAGTTAAGTGCATTTTATTGTTTTGCAACTTGCGAAAATCGAGAATCTGATTTATTAGAACCATAACCCTGTCTAAATTCCGGCGCACATGAGTGAGTTGCTCTTTTATGTGTGGATCAATGTCATCATTAAGCATGTTGTCAACCGGAAGTGAAATCAATGTGAGTGGTGTGCGCAACTCATGAGAAATATCAGTGAAAAACCGAAGTTTCATATCAGTCATTTGTTTTTCAAGATGCACATTGTTTTTCAATTTGAATATGGTGATAAATATGTAGAGCACAATCAAGAAAAGTAGAATAATCAAAATGACATATAGAAATTTTGCAAAAACAGACTGCCAAAAAGATGGTCGTATTTTAATCTGAATCTGGCGTTCGTTATTCAACCAAATTCCCTCACTATCTGTTGATTTTACATGAAAAGTGTATTTTCCGGGAGGGAGTGAGGTATAAGTCGCAAAATGTTTAGTCTCTACGTAATTCCAGTCAGAATCAAATCCATCTAGTTTATAGGCGTATTTAATTTTGTCCGGCGCTCGCATGTCCAGGGTTGCAAACTCAATGGTAAATACATTTTGTTTGTGATTAAACTCGATTAGAGACGACTTGTCGATATGCGATTGAAGAATGGAACTCTCTGCTCCAACTTCAACTTCTTTGTTAAACAGAAGTAGATTTGTAAAGACTAATGGTGCGTGGATTACTCTTCGTTTAACGTTTTCCGGCATGAAAGAATAAAATCCTGATTTAGAACCAACACAGATTTTACCCGACTGTTGAATACAAGCCGAAGCTTCTGAAAATTCTACATTTTCCAACTCATTACCTTTTCCAAAAACTTCAATTCCATGGCTGGATTTATTAAATTTGACGACTGAGTTCTCAGTTGTCAGCCACAAATTATCCTGTTTGTCATCAAGAATGGTATAAACTACGTTGTTGGGCATTCCTTCGGTCCTGTCGAACAGCTCAAATTCAAGTTGATTCTTTGAATCAATTTTTGTTTTAAGTTTATTCAATCCTCCACCAAAGGTCCCAAACCACATATTGCCATCGGTATCTTCCGAAATACAATGTACATCATTGGCTCCTAAACTATTGGTTGTGTTTTCGTTTTTGTGGCAATATTTAAATGGAATTGTTTTTAGATTTTTAAAATTATCGTTAAATGCAATGACTCCTTCAGTGGTAGCCACCCAAATATGATGCTTAGAGTCAATAAAAACTTGACGCACCTTAGAACAATTGGTAAAAGGATATGACTTTAATTCATTTTTAGCATGATAGAATCGTATCCGACTATTTTGTTCATCCAGCAGATGCAGTCCGCCTCCATAGCTTCCAGCCCAAATTCGTCCGGTTCTATCCTGGGTAATAGAATAAAAATCATTGCTAAGGGGTGAATAAATATCTGTTGGATTGTGAATATAGTTTTCGAGTCGGAATGAATTTTTGCCACTTTTCGGAATGAGTCTGAACAGACCTTGTCGTTTAGTGGCTAACCAGATATTGCCTGCTTTATCCTGAAAAAAATTGTAAACAAGCACATCGAACTTACCGCCTGGCATAATCCGGCCATCAGCATTCAGTGTTCCAATTTGATTCTTGTTTTCGTCAAAGACATGTACAACACCATCCTTACAAGCCACCCAAAGCCGTTTTTCACGATCTTCGAAAATAGCACGCGTTTCGTTAGAAATACTATAAACAGAATGTTCATCTAATAAGTAGTGATTAAAATAATCGGGAAGGAAGGTACATTTAAAAAAGCCATTTCCGCGATTTGTACTTATCCACAGAACCCCCTGGTTGTCAGATAAGACGTGATTTACGCCATAAGAAAACAACGTGTTAATGTCTTCGTTGTAAACGCTGTTAAATGGAATCAGACGATTACTTGTTCTATCAAACCAGGAGAATGAACCATAATATGGCTGAACCCAAAGGACATCCTTTTCGTCCTCAAAAATCACAAAATTGGGGTTAGTAACTTGGCCTACATTTATTTTAGAAGGTATGTAAGCAAGCTTGTTTGTTTGCGGATTGAAATGTAGCACTCCGGTACTTCTAATCCCTAACCAGGCATCACCTGCTCTGTCAATATAGATTTGCTGGATGTCATTCGATTTCATTTCGGGATATTGTTCGAGCGAGAATTGTTTTAGTTCTGCGCGCAATACAGCGTAGGTAAAAAAGCCTTTGCCCAGGGTTGAAAACAGATAATTATTTGATGAAAGGCAGGCTAAATTGGTAACGGAAACAACACCCGGCAGGTCTATCGATTTAAACGCTTTTGTCCGTTTTTCATACAAAATGATTTTACCATTGCAACCAAACATAATGCGTTTGTCATTTTCCGCATAGGTATAAAATGATAACTTGTTAAAGTACGTTGTCGATTTTCCGGAAATATCTAAACAGCACAATCCACTGCGGGTAAGTATCCACGTGTTTCTTTGATGGTCTTCAAATACTCTTTCAATTGCATTGCCCGGTACGTTATGACTGTTTTTATTGTAGTGTTTAACTGTGAGTTTGTAGTTTTTAGGGTTAGTGGTAATTTTGAAACACCCACGATTTGCAGTTGTTAGCCAAATAGTTCCGGATGGAAGAATTACTGTTTCAGTAATCTTGTCGTTGATAAAACCGCCACTGGGGTTCTCAATACGCATTAATTCTTCGGTAGAAGTATTTAACCGATAAACAATGTCATCGTAGGTTTTTACCCAAATAAAGCCCCAATGGTCTTCCTTAATATCAATTATCCGATTGCTTAGAATAGATAACTTGCTATCTAACTTTGAACTATAGCTTTTAAAATTATAACCATCAAACTTATTCAGTCCATCGCGGGTGCCGAACCACAAATAACCTTTCCGGTCTTTCATGATGGTTGTTATGCTGTTTTGTGACAGTCCGTTATCGGAAGTGTAATGCGAAAACGAAAAATGAGATTGAGCACTTGAAAAAGAAACTGAAAACAATAAAGCTGAGATAATTGTGATGAGTGTTTTCATAGATTTGATAATTTCACTGTTTCAATGACAAAAACATTTTGCGTACAACTGGACACACTTTATTGCATGATTGTCATTGTAAAAATAGCTATTTTTAAGTGTAAATCTATATAAATAATTGTGTTTTAAAACAGCATGAAAAGAGGGTGTATCAAAAGCACGCAAATAACGCAAACCACACAAATTTTCGCAAATAAGACTTTTCAAGTCAAATGTAATTGCCAGATTTTTAATTCAATAAAATTGCGTTGATTTGTGGCGTTTGCGTTATTTGCGTTCAAAAAATACTTTTGATACAGCCTCGTAGGTATGAGACAAAATATCTACTTGTAATGTGATTAAGGAAGAATAATTCCAACGTTATTTAATCCTTCAAAATTCCTTTGCACCTAAGTTCTTTGTAGGCTAACCCGGCAAATAATTTTGCGCCATTTGCTTTCAAATGCGTATCATCTTTGACAACATAAATTAGTTTCTTTGATTTGTCAGGTCCAAACGATTCTACTAGTTTTTGCGTTGATTCTGTCATGTCAATCAAAGGCACATTCATTTCTATAGCAACTCGTTTCATGGCTAAAATGTAGTTCAATGTGGTATCATTGGGATTCGTAGAAAGGTTATGTAATGCTTTGGGGCTAAGCTTTCCATCAACAAAATTTCGTCTGACTACTGAAGTGAATAACACCGGGATCGCACCTCTTTCTCGCGTTTCGGTAACATATTTGCGTAGAAAAAGTTGGTATTGTCCCCAAGGTGCTGTTCCGCGAGCAGTTGTATCGTTTGCATCAGTATCAAGCCCATTGGCTTTTTCATCGTTATGTCCAAACTGAATGAAAACATAATCGCCTGGTTTTATGTTTTTTCTAAGACTAGTCCAAATTTCATAATAAAATGATTTAGAACTTCGTCCATTTTTGGCCGCATTTATCAACTTTATAGTTGGATTTAAAAATTCAGGAAACATTTGAGCCCAACCACGTTGCTCATTATCACCACTATATTCTTTTACATCATAATTAGCCATTGTAGAATCACCTATTGTAAAAATACTGACTTGAGCCTGTAAAATTGAAGTTGCGAAGAGAAGTCCAAATAGAAATCTTATTTTCATATTATTAGCTATAAAAAAATGTCTTTAATTTTTTGTAGGATCCCAATTATCATAACCACCCAACACTTTTTCTACAGTGATTTCCTTTGCCTCTTTAGAGCTTAGTTTCTTTGACCAGGTTGCCCGCTGGCTTAAATCCGCACCTTCGCCCGAATTATTGAATTCCATGTAACGTGTCGTTTTTTCATTTTCAGTATTTTTCCAATTATCCCATCCTACCGGTTTAATGCCTTTGGGTAATTTACAGTTCATAAATAATGTCATGGCATGTGCTCTCCATGGCCGGCCAAGGTACTCCGAATTGACCAACGTATCGAGAACAATAGTACAACGATTGAATATGTAGCCGTATTTCACTTGTGCTGGAGTGCTGGCAGCTGTAATGTATGAGTTGCGTTTACAGTAGATTTGACACCCTTCGAACCAGGCTGTTGACGGTCCGAAAATAAAGTCGGTAGTTCCTTCAATGTAGCAGTTTTCGAAATACTGACGGGCATTTTCACGACCGGTGTATATGGTGTCCTGATTACCTAAAAAACGGCAATTTCGAAAAATAATGCGGTCACCTTCTACGTGCAATGCAACTGCTTGTCCAAGTTGGGCTGCCGAGTTTTCTATTGTAAGGTTCTCCATCAATATATCATTTCCACAAACTTTCAGGGTATAGGTTTTAAAAGTACCCATTTTCTTGATATTTGCATGGTCGTCGTAATTGATTATGGTTTTGTTCTTGTCTTCTCCAATAAAATGAACGTGACAAATGTGAGTCGGTATTTCGAGCTTTTCTTTATAAACGCCATTTTTAATGAAAATAGTTACGGTTCCTGCGGGATTAAATGCACGTACCGAATCAATGGCTTGCTGAATATTCCTGAAATTTCCTGTTCCGTTTCTGTCCACCACAATGGTGTTGGGGGCAGCTTGTGCAAATGTGCTTAAATACCCTGTGAGTATTAGAATTAGCAAGAGATATTTTCTCATTTTGTTTTTAAATTTTGTTTTGACAATGGAGTGTTTTGCATATCGGTTATTTGTTTCACCAAACTATTGACGTAAACCTCGAGGTATGTGTAACCATCTTTATTCACACTGGTCGATTTTTTATTTGGATAATTTTTTTCTAACCAACCATCAGGTATTCCATCATTATCGGTATCGAGTGGTGCTTCTTTAGAATTATAAACAGGCCAACCACCTACATCCGATTGAGTATCAATTAAGCCCGGCCTGCCACTCAAAGAACCCTTAAACGTTGCAGTTCCGGTTCTAACCTCTTTGGAAATGCGAATATCAATCACATCTCTGTGCAATGATGCGCCTGAATATGCAAGTACTTTTTCGAATGCCACATTAGCAGGTTGAGTAGTAATGGGAGTTGTGGAATACGGCTTTGAAACTCTGCAATCAATTTTATCTACACCATTGGCATAGGAAACACCTTGCCAGTTGTCATTTGTTACATCGGGATAACCATAAACAAAATTTTCCTGGATGTAATACTTTCCGTAACCCGGAGGACACTTAGATGGGTCAATATCCATATCTATTTGGGTGATTCGGTTCCTGATTTTAGGGTTTGTTCCCGGACCAGCTTTAAAGTAATTGCTTACGATATTGAAAGTACCACTTTCGCCACCATATGAACTATGGTCGCCCCAATTATAAATCACATTATTTCTGAAATCAACCCGTTCTTCATCCTGGGTGTTTGTATATCTCAAGCCTGAGCGTCTTAGCCCGTTGAAACGTGGATTCCGACTGTTGTTGTGGGCAATTAAATTGTGATGAAACGATGCATTTTTTCCACCCCAAATACCGCCATAGCCATGCGCCCCTTTTGTATGCTCTGAGTTATTCAGCGATTCGGAAACAATACACCATTGCATTGTGAAATTTTCGTTTGAGTAAAACGAGGCACATTCGTCAATAGACCAGCTGGATGAGCAATGGTCGATTATGATATTCTTTTGATTTCGACCGCCGTATGCATCTGGTTCATGGTTTTTTATCAAATCGCCTAATCGAAATCGAATGAACCGGATGATTACATTATCAGCGGCAACAAACAGGTCGTAATTTTTAATGCAAATTCCGTCGCCCGGAGCTGATTGCCCTGCAATTGTCAAATCGCCATGCTTAATCTCCAGAGGTTTAGTCAGGCTGATAATTCCTGAAACTTTGAATAAGACAGTTCTGGCACCGGATTGATTAATTGCCCAGCGAAGTGTACCTTCGGAATCATCGTCGGCTAATGATGATACATAAACCACTTTTCCGCCACGGCCACCAGTGGTATACATGCCACCACCTTCGGCACCTGGAAATGCCGGCGTTTGGGCAAACGAAGAAAAAACTATTAAGAGAAAAGCAAAAACCGGATTTAGTTTTTTCATATTGGAGGTAATTATAAATTCCAGAGTTAATCAAGCTTGCAACAGCCTACTTATTTAATAATACACTTACCATAATAAATGGTGCTACTGCCTTAGGATCATTGTCTCTGATTGGTTCTGAAACGTAGTAAGCAAAGCTGCCATCGCGATATTTTGTTGCACCACCCAGCCCGGCAACAGAACAACCATCAGTTAAAGAAATTGTTCCATCTGCATTTTCTTTGATAAATCGCTTCACAAACTGAGCGTAAGCAACGTTTCCTTTTTCCAAAAATGATTTAGGTAAATAGCCATTTTGAGCACCTTTTACCCAAGAGTAAATAAACATGGCCGATCCGCTTGATTCAACGTAGTTGCCTTTCTCATTCATTTTATCCGTTACCTGATACCACATACCGGTTTTAGGGTCACGATATTTATCGAGCGATACGCTCAAATCGGTTAGTATCTTTATAATTTCGGGGCGTTTTGGATGATTAACCGGCAAAAATTCGAGTACATCAACCATGGCCATCATGTACCATCCCATACTACGGCTCCAAAAATTGGGGGATACTCCGGCTTGTGGATTTGCCCAACGCTGTTGGCGGCTTTCGTCCCAGCCATGATAGTAAAGGCCCGTTTTAGGATCATAACTGCGTTTAGCCATTGTAATTATTTGAAATGTAACTTCATCGTACAAGGCAGGTTCGTTAAACTTTTGAGCATATTCAGCCAAAAATGGCGACGCCATGTAAATACCATCCAACCACATTTGAAATGGGTATATTTTTTTGTGCCAAAATCCACCTTCCTTAGTGCGGGGGTGAGTTTTCATCTGGGTACGCAGTATTTCAATTGTTTTGCGCAGCTTT
>DATFAW010000012.1:0-2819 GCA_035254165.1 Paludibacter sp. | reverse complement strand
AGCGGAATATGAGGCTTTAATTGGTGCTTAACAAAACTAGTAAACTTCGTAAGTTGTAACCTTAATATTGCAGAGGTTTCAACTTACGATGCATCATTTATTTACAACCTAACAATTCAAGGGGCTATTGATTAATTTTTATTAAAAACACATGAAACCAAGAGTAAGTATAATTATGGGCAGCACGTCAGATTTGTCTGTAATGGAAAAAGCTGCTGCACTACTAAATGAATTTGAAATTCCTTTCGAGATAAACGCACTTTCGGCTCATCGCACACCACATGAAGTAGAAGTTTTTGCTTCGAATGCTCGTAAAAATGGCATTGAAGTCATCATTGCTGCCGCAGGAATGGCCGCCCATTTGCCGGGTGTTATAGCTTCTATGACAACCGTTCCGGTCATTGGTGTGCCAATAAACGCTACACTTGATGGTATGGATGCCTTGCTGGCTATCGTACAAATGCCTCCCGGAATACCGGTTGCAACAGTTGGTATTAATGGTTCACTCAATGCTGCTATTTTAGCAGTTCAAATGCTGGCTGTAGGTGACGAGAAATTGCAAGAAAAATTAATCAATTACAAAGAGAATCTCAAAAAGAAAATTGTAGAAGCAAACGAACAATTATCGCAAGTAAAGTATAATTTTAAAACTAACTAATCAAATCACTGCAAACAATGTAATGTTGCTCGCTATGACTCAGATAAAATTCTCACCATGAAAAAAACACTTACCATACTGTTGATTTTGACAGGATTATTTTCATGTAAACAACATGACAAGTTCCATATCAGTGGAAAAGTAATAGATGCAAAAGGCGAAATGTTGTATTTCGAGCACAATGGACTGTTGAAAACTACCGTTCTTGATTCTGTAAAACTGGGAACTGACGGTGAATTTCGCTTTAAATCAGCACGACCTGCTTATCCCGATTTTTATCGTTTGCGCTTAGTCGATAAAATCATCACTTTTGCTGTAGATTCATGTGAGGAGATTACCATCAATGCTAAATCAGCCAACTTTGCAACCGACTATCAGATAACAGGTTCCGAAACTTCTTTGCAAATTCAGAAGCTTCGCCGATCAGTAGTGAACATTCAACTGAAAGCAAACGAATTGAGTTCAATTAGTGCTGAACAACAAAACGCTAAAATTGCCGAAATTGAGAAAGATATTGAAGCACATAAAACTATGGCTCGCAAACTGATTCTTCAAAATCCACGTTCGGCAGCTGCCTATTTTGCCCTCTACCAAAAGATCAATAATACATATTTATTTTCACCTTACATAAAGACAGACAAGCCATATTGTGCTGCAGTTGCAACGTCTTTCAATACATTCATGCCTGATTACGAACGGAGCAAAAATATTTACAGCCTGGTGCTGGATGCCATTAAAACCGAACGGAGTCAAAAAGACAAAGAGGCATGGAATGAGATATTAGCTAATGCATCAACGGGATATATTGATATTGCTTTACCAGACAAGAATAATGTAGAACAAAAACTTTCAAAATTAGAAGGTAAGGTTGTTTTAATCGATTTCTCAGCTTACGAAACCAATGAAAGCGTTGATTATACCTTTGCACTTCGCGATTTATATAACAAATATCACAGTCGTGGACTTGAAATTTATCAAATCTCGCTAGATCAGAATAAGGCTCAATGGAAACAGTCTATTCAAAATATTCCTTGGATCTGTGTTCGCGACGAAGCAGGATCAGACACGAAATACGTTGCATCTTATAACATCTCAACCATCCCAACGACTTTCCTAATGAATCGAAAAGGTGTTATTGTAGGTCGCAGCTTCAGCTTTGAAGAACTCAAAAGGGAAATTGAGAAAAGTCTGTAATTTGCACTTGAGCAATTCTCACCATGAATTTCATAAAACAAACTGCTCTCTCACTCGGATTTGATGCTTGCGGCATTGCAAAAGCAGAAAAACTGAGTGATGATGCAGTTGCGTTGGAAAAGTGGCTGGCAGCAGGCAAGCATGCAGACATGCATTACCTGGAACGTAATTTCAAAAAGCGAACCGATCCACGAGAACTCGTTCCGGGTTGTAAGTCGGTTGTGGTTGTGCTACTGAATTATTTCCCTGAAGAAGAACAAAATTCGCTTGCTCCGCAAATCGCCAAATACGCTTATTCCGAAACAGATTATCATACAGTCATTAAAGAAAAGTTATCCCAATTAGAACAAAGAATATGCGAAGCGTATGGTTCTGATTGTATTTCGGGCAAGCACCAACATTCATTTGTTGATTCGGCACCCGTTTTGGAACGTCGTTGGGCTGAACGCGCTGGACTTGGTTGGATAGGCAAACACACACAATTAATTCATCCCGGATTAGGATCATACACTTTTATTGGTGTTTTAATGCTGAATATCGAGATGGAATATGACTCACCGATAAAACCCCGATGTGGCACTTGCAGCCGATGTATCGATGCTTGCCCTACCAATGCTTTGGAAGGTTCTTCGCTTGATGCCCGCCGATGCATTTCGTATCTGACCATCGAGAACAAAAACGAGATTCCAACAGAATATCATAGTAAACTTTCGTCCTGTTCATTTGGTTGCGACATTTGCGCAGACGTCTGTCCGTGGAATGCTAAATGGGCAAAAGCGAACTCACATCCCGAACTAAAATATAATAAAGACATGTTGGAATGGGATTATGAAAAATGGCAGCAACTTACCGAAACCGATTTTAGACAAACCTTTCGAAACTCTTCTATCAAACGAGCCGGATTTGCAAAGTTGAAACAGAATATCGAGGTTCTAAGAAATACGAACAAAATTATTTGAACAAAAGA
>DATFAW010000011.1:0-3288 GCA_035254165.1 Paludibacter sp. | reverse complement strand
ACCAGCATTTCTTGTCTTTCTATTCTTTGTTTCGGTATTATATGCGGAAACGTCTACAATTCAACTGCCCAAGAGTTTCCCTCAGGGACATCCACGTGTGCTGACTTCTGCCAATACAAAAGATTCGGTAAAGCTCCTTATTCAAAAGGAAGCATGGGCAAAAGAAGTTTTTGAAAAGATCCAAACCCGTACAGATAGATATGCTAATCAGCATCTCACTGACTCTGATTGGTTAGTGTCGCGTCTTCAAATGTACTGGAAAACTCATTGCACAGATGTTTTTATCAAGGGTGAGAAATTCGCATATGCCGGAGGTGAGAAAGCACCTGTTCCCACAGTTCGTTTTACCGGTTCACGTGCTACTACAACCATTTTTAGCCGCCCAAAGCTGGAGGACATTATTCCTTTTATGGATGATGAAAAAGGCTTGCTTTTTATCAATAATTCAAAAACAAACAAACCTTTAGAGTGGGCGGATCCTGCTGAAACAGGGCGCAATATCGAATCCATCAATCGTGAAATTATGGGCATAGCGCGCGATGCATCTTTTCTTTATTGGATTACAGGTGAAGATAAATATGCGTCGCTGGCCCGTGATGTTTTTGATATGTATATGACTGGTATGTATTATCGCAATGTGCCTATTGACCTGAATCACGGGCACCAGCAGACGTTGGTAGGGCTATCTTCGTTCGAAGTTATTCACGAAGATATTTTGGATGAGCTGATCCCATTGTATGATTTCTTGTATTCCGACTTGAAGAAAAATAAGGCTGAGAAAATGAATATTTATGCAGTCACTTTCAAAAAATGGGCTGATATTATTATCGATCACGGTGTTCCGCACAATAATTGGGATCTTTTTCAGGCAAATTATATTCTGAATATAGGATTGGTACTGGAGGATAATAAAAATTTTACCGATGGGAAAGGACGTGAGTATTACATTGATTATGTTTTAAATAAGTCAAGTATCCGGCAGTGGTCGCTACCCCGGTTAATGGAATACGGTTTTGATAAAACGACCGGTATTTGGGCAGAATGCCCGGGCTATAGCAACAATGTTGTAGGCGATTTTGCTAATTTCATTGCTTGGTTCGATAGAAACCTGAATTATGATATTTTGCCCCAATTCCCAATAATTGCTAAAGCTGTTGCGGCTACTCCGCAGTATTTGTTCCCTAACGGAAATATCGTTGGGTTTGGCGATACACATGCCGATAAACCACGAACTGATTTCTTTGCCCGCATGATTGCCAATGCTCAAAAGTATAGAAAAAAGGAACAGGAGAAACAATTTACAGCTTTGTATAAACTGATGGAACCCAAAGCAGAAATGGCAGATTCAAAACCAAATACAGTTCGGGCAGAAGTTACATCTTTTTTTACCGATAAGCCATTGAAACTAGACCCAACTGTTCCTGCCGCTAAGATGGAAGATGCCGTTTCACCTACATTCTGGGCTCCAAACGTGAGTTGGTTTGTGCAACGTAATGGAATGAATCCTAAGAATAGTTTGATGATTTCGATGAATGGTTCTGAAGGGAATCATCAACATGCCAATGGAATATCAATGGAACTCTATGGTAAGGGATATACGTTGGCACCCGATGCAGGGATTGGAAGTGGTTATTTTTCTTTAGATTATACAGAATACTACAGCCAGTTTCCGTCTCATAACACAGTTTGTGTAGATGGAATTTCCAGCTATCCGGTTATGAAAAGCAATCATGCATTCGAACTGAAAAGCTCATACCCGGCCTCAACCGTCAGAAATGACATTTACAAGGGCATTACGTTTTGCGATGTATATTTCCGGGAACCGGAAACATACGCCGACCAAACCCGCATGATGAGCATTGTTACAACCGGTGAAAAAACAGGATATTATGTTGATATTTTCCGGTCACATAAAGTAAAAGGGGACGACAAGATGCATGACTATTTTTATCACAACCTGGGTCGGAAAATGACAATTACCTGTACAAATGGTGATTCGTTGAATTTTAAGCCAACGGAGGAACTGGCTTTTGCAGGTGCACATTTATATGGATATTCTTATTTATACAATAAAAAGAGTGTTGTAACTAATAAAGATGTTAAAGCTACTTTTACAATGAATAAGCCTGATGGCGATGATATTTACATGAACATGTGGATGAAAGGCCAACCTGACAGGGAAATCTTCTCTGCCTTGGCGCCTATGACTGAAGGTATGAGCCGCACTCCCGGAATGCCATATAATGTAAAAGAAACGCCAACTTTGACCTATGTTGCCCGACAGAACGGTGAAGCCTGGACGCGACCTTTTGTTTCGGTTTTTGAACCAAGTAGTACAACGGAACCAAGTAACATTGCTTCTGTTTCATTCTTCGAATCGGAAGCAAAACTAACTGATTTTGTTGGAATAAAAGTAGAATCGAAAGTTGGCAGGACAGACTATATTTTTTCTAACTCGAATGTTGCTGACAAAGCTGTGTACAAAGATTATAGCTCGCAATCGACTTACTCGGTTATCGGAACAGAGGCAGATGGTGATTGTGTTTTATTTATGGGTAATGGAACCCTGCTTTCGGCAAAAAATGTAACGATTAAAACGGTGCAACCTGCCAATGTTACAGTCGAAATGAAACAGGGTAAATGGTATTATACCGCCGGTATGGCTTGTAAAATAACTATTTCAGGTAAAACATATAATTTATCAGCCTCCGGCTATAAACTGATAAACAACTAATTAAATGGATCTTTTTGTTTTTAATTATGGTGGTTGTCTCAACTGTTTTGAGGGGTCAAAATCAAAACAGTTGAGTTTTGATTTTTTTAAAGCTGGTTTCGGGTTGTTTCATGATAAGTAATAGGAAATAATTAATGGCGTATAATTGAATAATAAAAAATAGAACGCGGATAAACGCGAATCTAGCGGATAAAAAACGGATTTCAATTCCGACAAGTCGAAATGATTTTCAACTACTTACTATCTTATCAGTCATGCTTGCATGACTAAAATCAGTTTAATTATTATCCGTTCTTATCCGTTTAATCTGTAAAATCCGCCTTCTATTCTTTTTGAAGAATGCGACATTATATTCTTCCACTTACTTAAAATCCAGGAAAGTAGAATGTCTAATTATCAGGCTTACTCCTTTTTTGCTAATGAACACTGGAGAGAAAAAAATAATGAATAAAGAGCAAAAGTTTTTGCGGAATCACTATATTTGCCTCATCAAATTCTGAATTAGTTTTTGAAATCTGTACGAATCTAATTATGTTTAAAATACACATAAGAAA
>DATFAW010000010.1:0-2163 GCA_035254165.1 Paludibacter sp. | reverse complement strand
TTATTTGTGACTTTAAAAATTGACGGCGATGCAAAGCCGGGAGTTGTAAAAATTAATCTCACAAAAAGTAAAAAGATTATCGCGACTAAAGATTTCGTTATTTCCGAAAGAGAAACAAACAGGGCGAACCGATCAAGTTTTGGCCCTAAGGATGCATTTTATTTGATTTTTCCGGATAGGTTCTCAAACGGAGATAGTACAAATGATATTATTCCTGGGTTAAACGAAACAATTATTGACCGGAATGGAGAGAATACAAGGCACGGAGGAGATATTCAGGGAATCATTAATCACTTAGATTATATTCAATCATTGGGTTTTACACAAATTTGGAGCACACCTCTTACCGAAAATAATGAACCGAGTTATTCTTATCATGGTTATGCTATAACCGATTTCTACAAAATCGATCCTCGTTTCGGAACAAATGAACTGTTCAAAAAAATGGTTACGGAATCAAAAAAAAGAGGTATTGGTGTTGTTTGGGATGTCGTGTTAAATCACTGTGGAGCAGAGTATTATTTCATTAAAGATTTACCATCAACAGATTGGGTTAACTTTTATAACACAAGAACACGTACCAATCACGTTAAATGCACTGTAACAGATATTTATGCTTCTGGTATAGATAAAAAAGAATATACTGACGGTTGGTTTGACAGTCAAATGGCAGATCTTAATCAGAAGAACCCTTTAGTGGCTAAATTTCTTATTGAGAACTCAATCTGGTGGATTGAATATGCAGGTCTGTCAGGCCTGAGAGTTGATACTTATTCATATTCCGACAAAGATTTTCTTGCATTGTGGACAAAAACCATACTCAATGAGTACCCAAATATGAACATTGTAGGTGAAGAAAATACAAGTGATGCGGCGTTGACTTCTTACTGGCAAATTGATAAAAATAATACCGACAATTATAAATGTTATCTCCCGTCGCTAATGGATTTTTCGCTCACCCATAGCGTAGTAAAGAGCCTTAACGAAAGCAAAAGTAATCCTTCGTCTTGGAACTATGTTTATGAAAGCATTGCCCACGATTTTCTATTTCCGCATCCCTATAATCAGATGATATTTCCAGACAACCACGATATTGACAGAATTTACTCTAGAATTGGTAAAAATCTGCCCCTTTGGAAGTTAAATATAGCTTTGTTTATGACCATGCGTGGTTATCCGCAGTTTTTCTATGGAACAGAAGTACTGATGACAAATGAGAAGGCTGGAAGCGATGGACAGAGAAGAAGTGATTTTTACGGAGGTTGGCCAAGTGACACAAAAAATGCGTTTACAGGAAAAGGGCTTACAACTGAAGAGCTCGATGCTCAAAGATATTTTTCAAAATTACTGAATTGGAGAAAAAATTGTCCTGTTTTTGCTAATGGGCAACTAACCCATTATGCTCCCCGAAATAATATATATGTATATTTTCGATATAATGAAAGCCAAAACATAATGATTATTTTGAATAGTAATGAAACTGATCAGGTACTAGATACGAAACGTTATGCCGAGAGTTTAAAAGATAAAACTGCTGGAATTGACGTAATGTCAGGTAAAAAATACGATATGAAAGCTTCTGTGATATTACCTAAACAAACGGCACTTATCCTTGAATTGCAATAAACTCCCAGTATATCAAAGTCTGTTTTGATTGCAAGTTGATTGTGAAGTCTTAAAGCTCAAATGTAGTACCTCTTGTAGAATATATTGAACCGTTTGCTGAATAACCTTTTTCGAATTCGGACTGAAAAATTGAAATATAAGACTAATCGTTTCAAGAAGGCTTGATTTGCTTGAAATTGAGGAGACAGTTTCTAAATGAAAAAACTGTCTCCTTTTTATAGTATTACCAGGCTTATTCTTTGCTCGAAGTATAGTGGCTGTAGATTTTACACTGAGTAACATTACACCGGGTATTTATCATACTTTCCTTGAAATTGAAATTCGTTCTATTCCCACCAAGGTCATTGATACACTGAAAACAGCGCTCATTTGCAAAATGAAAGAATATTGTTAATTTAACCGGATGGATATTTATTGATTATGGATGAAGAAATATCACCAAAGCTAGATTACTTCTCTTGATTTTGTCAAAACCAAATAAATTTCTATCTTTGCATTATCTAAAAAAATGGATGTTTAACACTAAGTTGGATTTGG
>DATFAW010000009.1:0-2469 GCA_035254165.1 Paludibacter sp. | reverse complement strand
TACTTTGCTGAATCAGGCTTATTTAGTTTTGAATATTCATAGGATAGATAAGCTCCATAGTATGATCGATTTATCGGAAAGAATCGGTAAGCTCTCAATATATATTCCTTGGCACGCGTATAATTTTTATCATATAATAATTCACCTTGTTGTGCTAACGTTGAGTAATAATTAATTGAATCACCTGATTGTTTTGAAAACCTTAGTGCTAGATTTGAATAATACATTACACTATCAAATGGATAATTTAATCGAGAATACATATCTGAAATTGCCAGATAGACATAGGCTTGATAATTTTGATTCTTCGAAATAATAAAATATCGTTGAGATTTCCGAAAGTATTCTAACGATTGATTAAATAATTCATCTTGCATACAGGTATGTCCAATTTTAAAATCAACCAATCCTTTCAGGTTATTTTCATTTGTCTCTTTCAATAAATCTTCCGCTTTCTTATATGCCCACATTGCTTCTTTATTATTTTGGTTCAATTGCAAAATACAACCCAATAAATAATAAGCCATTCCGCTCTGTTTAGTCAGGTTGCTATTTTCATAATAATCTACCGAAACACGAATAAGACTATCCGACTTGATATCCTGATATAATTTATACTGTGAATGGGTATACTGCAGGCACCATGCAGCATAATCTGCTTTAGATAGTTTTTCAGGATGCGGTATCGATAATAATAACTTTTGGGCACTATCGGGCTTTGAGTTCAATAAAGCTTCTGCGCGGAGTATTATATCGTTCGTAGTGTATTTTCCTTTGCATGATGCAAGCAACATACAGACGAAAACAAGTATGCAAATTTTGGAATATTTCATACGATAATAATTGTTTTTTAAAGGTCGTATGGAACTCGCATGTCAGATTATCACTGGCTTTGGTGAACGTCTGCATTCATGCTCGTTTCATATTTCTCGGCGATTCTTTTGTTCTTGGTTTTTTCAGCAAAAGGGTTAGTTAAATAAACGTTTTTTCTGACGTAAAAAATATGCTGTCCAACACTTTCTTTTTGATGTCAAAAATAGGTACTGCTGTTCAGTCACTTACGGAGATACGTTTGGCTGCCTGTCCAACACTTTTTTTTGGAGTTACAAATATTATGCTATAACTTTGTTTGCAAAAATAACCAAATAATTTCAGTTATTCAAATTTTGTCTTATGAAACGATCTACCTATTTTATCATTCTGTTTTTCTTTTATTCGAGTGGAATTGTATTGGCGAGTACTACTCAAATTATATTACAACCGACAGTACCAGCAAGACCATATCCCCGTGCTCCAGCTATAGATACAACAACAGTGAAGGCAACATATGATGGTTCGGGGTTAGCTATCAACTTTAGTGCTTCGGTGGGAACGGCTACTATAACATTAATCGATGAAATGGGAGGGATCTGGTATCAGGAAACAATAGATACAAATGCAGCATTGAGTTTGTACATTCCGGTTGGAGGCTTTGATAGTGGAAATTATACAGTGGCTGTACACTATGGCACCACTCAATTATCGGGGGCTATTGAATTGTAAGAATAATAACACAGGAATATTCCTGAAAGAAAAAAGCGGTACAGTTGAGTCAGAACGTTAGTGAATGGTATTTATTCTTATAACCTAAACCATATAATAAGGATAAAATGCAGTTTTTAATTTACATAGGCTGTACCGCTTTATTATTTAAAATTGAAACATCTGTAGATTAGAACAAAACTAGCTAGAATTGTAACAATGCAAGTTGGACAAGAAGCAAAACAAGGTTGCATTATAATAAAACAAGCCAGAGTTGTAGTAGGTGGCGGGAAAGAAGAAGCCATTTTGCTACACCAGGCCGAAGAGGTATGGGTAGAAAAATGCGTAAAATAGCCATGTCCGTTGAACGGATTGCTGATGGTGATGGTGCGGTGATTGTAAGTGCCGGATTTAATCTGGCTAAACAACGTTCAACATCCTCTCGCTCTGAATTTAGTGTGGAGCTGGGCGAAAAATCGGGTTCGGTATCTCTTCGCCGTCAGCGCATAGATGGTGCCCGCTCGTATATCTGGCAGTATTATATTGGCGATGCTCCGGGAAACGAAGCTGGCTGGGTAACTGCGCAGGTAACCTCGCAAGCTTCGGTGGAACTTACCGGACTTAATCCCCTTACCAAATACTGGTTTCGGGTGGCAGCTGTAACCATTCAGGGCACTACTGCTTTTTGTTCCCCAATTATGCAGGTGGTGATTTAATCTATTCTCTACTCATCGGATGATTTCAAGTTGTCTGATGAGTAGATTTCTAAAAATGCAATAACTTATTATACTGTTTGAAAGGTACCCAGTGGAGAAACAAGCACTGCACCCGAATATAAAATTCGGGAAAAAGATCCTCAAACTAGAATATAACATTATTCTACCTAAAGAAAACAAAAAAAAAACTCCTCGTTCGTAAACTTCGAACTAACCTAACATGACTTTCAAG
>DATFAW010000008.1:0-2769 GCA_035254165.1 Paludibacter sp. | reverse complement strand
TTGTGGGTTTAATTGGGTTTGTATATGGATATTCCACTATTATTTAAAGGCATGACATAGGTGAATAGTCACAATTTATTGTCTGTTCATGCAGAATAACATATGTCCTTTCATGTTAATCGCCTGAAAAACATGGAATCCTATTTTGTTATAAATGCTGATGTTTTTTGTATTAGCGGTTTCCAGATAAAGTGCCATATTGCTCTTTTTTGTTTTCTCTATCATAAATGTTATTAGCTCTCTGGCATAGCCTTTACCTTTGCTTTTGGGCAAAACTCCAATAAGGTATAGGTGGGCATATTGGCCAATCCGGGGGTGATATTGATTCACAAGGTTATCCATTTTGAGAATTCTGTATGCAGATTCGAAACCTATTTTCAGTAAAAAAGATAGGTTTCTATAGACATATTTCCATGTGAATTTCTCTTTCTTTTTTATATTCCATAGTGCTGTAGCTGTATTTTCATCATTCAGGTATATCTCTCCTTTATTAAACGACTCATCAAACAATTTTTCCATGATTATTCTCATCTTATTCTTGTTCTTTGATTTTTCTAAAAGATAACTGAAATGAGGATCATCTTTTAATGACTCTGTCATAATATCAACAACCACATTCTTGTCTTCTAATTTAGCTCTTCTCATTTTTTTTATACGCTATAAAATTTATTATAATACCTTGATTTTTTAATGTGTATTTCAAAAATCATAGTTATGCAAGCTTTTTGTTTTTTCGCTTATATAACTGATATACAAATATGAAATACAATACAAATGTCTTGTTATTTTTTCTTCTGCGTTTTGATAAAAGTCAAAAAAAACGATCGGAATATGTTATTTTTTGGTGCGTATCCGGCTTAAAGTTTCCTGCGATATGCCTAAGTATGATGCTATGTGTCCCAACGATGCGTGCTGAAGTATATGTGGGCGGTTAACTACAAGCTGTTCGTAATTTTCTTTGGCCGATTGGAATTGCAAACAGAGTGTTCGCTCCATTAAGTCGATATAATATTTCTCGGTAAGTAACCGCCCGGCATAATTAAACCCGGGATATTTATGATAAATAGCATCTAAATCGTCGTAGGTAATTGAGAACAAAACGCTGTTTTCAATGGCTTCCACTATCTCAAGTCCGGGCTTTCGGGAAACGAACGAATAGGTTGATGTGCCAAAGTCGTTTTCAAAACCAAACCAAGAGGTTATTTCTTTCCCGTTATGATAATGAAATCCCCGGAGAGCTCCTTTTCTTATAAAAAATAGGTGATCACATATTTTACCTTCTGGTATAAGAATCTCTCCTTTTAATGCTTGTCTAATACTAATTTTGGATGCTAAATCATCTCTAAGTTCTGCATCTAAATGCATAAATTGACTTAGTAGCTCAAAAATTTTTTCCATATAGAATAGTTTGTTTTTTGTTTAACCGGTCAACCAAAATTAATTACAAATATAATTGTTTCGTTCTGTATATTTATAAATTTCGTCTTGACTTTTGGGAAAATCCTATTATATAAGCTTTATTGATCTGTGCTGCTTATAATATCGCTCCTACGGAGCTTAATGACAACGAATAAAACACTTTTTCTACCATAATATCGCTTCTCCGAAGCTAATGAAATATCAAAGTTCCGTTAGGAATGTTATTATGGTAGTAGAATATACATACCATTCTAAATTAAAGCTCCGTAGGAGCGACATTAAAAAAATCAAGACGACCTCTATATCTATCTGAGTAAAATGCAATGAAATATGGGTGACCGGATAATTATAAGGAAAATGTATTCTCAGAGTTTAAAAATTCCCGGCTGAACTTCTTTTGGGGAGGTTCAGCCGGGAATTTACGTTTAGGAGTCAATCGACTCCTGAATTGAACGGAGCTTTTTTACGTTAGTTTTTGATAGACTTCTGTATGTTCGGGTCTTTGCTATTCAATAACTTCGTGTTTGCCTGAAGAATTTTGTAAGCAGACTTGTTTATCCGGGCTACACTGATTTTGTTCCATTTATTGATATCCTTTTCAAATTCTACATGAAAGAGCCGTTTTGAGAGATCCCTGATCACGCAATAGTCGGCTATCGAATGTCCATTCTGGCTGTCATAGTTGGCATTATCAATAAAATCGCCTATCAGTTCGTAAAGTGTTTTTCTGGCCAGGCTTAGCTCGGTAAGTTTAGCCCGGTACTCCAAATCGGGGCTTTTCATTTTCGGATAAGCATTCAGGTCGCCGAAATGCCTGCCTTCGTGCCCCAGGTAACTGATCAGGAACTCTTCGCTATCCAGCTTATATGCTTTTTTTACGCAAAAAAGGGCGTCTTTTGTAGACCATCCGCCCGGATAATGTTTGCCAAGCGTTGCATAATCTTCCCAGCCCAAGGTGATAAAACTATCCATGAGCACAACCCGGGCACTGATTTTTTCTTTGTGCAGTTGGATGGTGTATGTGGTGTCTTTTTGTGTTCTCCAAATGAGCAGATCATATAATCTCCCTACTTTGCTAATTCCGCCTACCGAATGAAGTCCTTTCGACTCAACGTACTTTTTGAAATGAACATCCAGGCTGTCATCAGTGATGTTGCTTTTCGGCAGTCCGTATTCGGCGGAGAAGAAACTTCTGAGTGTGTCAGCAAATTCCTTATCATAGTTTTTGTTGTTGTCGAGGAGCGACTTTCTCCAGTAATCGTGAAACAAGATGTGAAGGTTGCTTATTGCTGATTTTTTGTCTTCGAGATAGCTGCTTTTGTCTTCAGCAAACTTGAACCGGTTTTCTAT
>DATFAW010000007.1:0-5066 GCA_035254165.1 Paludibacter sp. | reverse complement strand
GCGAGTTGGAACTCGCGTGACCCGAATAAAAAATACTTTTGAAGAAATCAAGCCGACTTTATTGATAAGACTCCTGATAAGTAATCAATATTATTTAATGATAGGTTTTGGTTATGACCCCCAACCCCCATATGGGAGCTTAAGAGCGCGTTAAAGAAATGATTTAACACAAAATAATTATTAGAAACTACGTCTTAAAGCCCCCATTTGGGGGTTTGGGATCTGAAAACACAAAGAATTAAGAAATATATCAATAATAAATACGACTTACATACTACCATAATATCGCTTCTCCGAAGCTCTTAAGATGCTCCATTAGGAGCAATATTATGGTAGAAATATTAATTTCAATGAAATAAAAGCTCTGTAGGAGCGATATTATGGTTAGAATATTGGCTATTTTATCTTATTCTTATACCGATCCCATTCATCCACCATAAACTGATGATAACACACTTCCGGAAATTCCTGCATGTTTTTCTTTATAAGATAATAGTTCAATTCCTTGCAATCATCAAAATAAGCAGAATAAGCAATTCCTGTGATTAAATTGTAGTGTATCTTTTGATGGGGCGAAAGTGCATGATATTCATCTTCATAAAAATTCAACACCGGACCTAATACAGCCTCCTCATACTCCTCTTTCAACTTGTTGAGTTCTGCCATGCCAACCACATCCTCTTGATACGATTCTTCGTAATAAGCGTCGATCTTCTCCAGGTCTTCGGGACTGAAAGCCGATCTGTTACCTTCAAAAAAACGTTTTTTTACCACATAAGGATGGGTGTATAGATCTAAACAATTTTGGTAGTTATCATACCCCTTTTTATAATCTTCGTCCTTCTCTACCTGTTCAAAAAAATGAATCAAACGGTATGTCAATTCTGAAGCTTGTAAACTCAGCGCTTCTCTTACCCAATTGATATGCCATATCTGCCTGTAGGGCTTGATACCCGGATACTGATGTTCGAACAACTCCTGAAGCACTTCTTCCAACTCACGCGTAAGTGGCTTTATCAAATTCTCCCACTTATATATAAGCTCGGAAGCTGTCCTTACCGACTCTAAGAATTCATCCCTATTTACGCCATCAGGCAGATTGGTCTTACTCTCCGTCCCTGAGTCTGGGTGAGACTTTTGTTTTTCCTTTTCTACATTTTCCATACAATTATTTTGTGTTTAAGGGTTGCCCCAAAATATGTCGTTGAAAAGTTATCTATATTGGGAGACCAACTTGAAGTTGTGCTCCCAATGCTGTTTATCCATCATCCCTAGCATCACCCCATCTTCTCCCCTACTATCGTGCCCTGTAATAACCTAAGCAAAGGCAGTTTGACACGCACCTGTCAAAGTCATTAACAGGCACGGGTCAAATAGTTTGACTCGTACCTGTCAAACCAACTGATGTTAGTCATTCGACATGAAGGAGGTTAGCATATACACAGCTTCGGGGTTGGACCAGCGGGGTACCTTTACCTGCATATTGCGTTGTTATCTTTAATTGATAACTGCCTGAAGTCAGTTCGGGAACTATGAGCATTAGAGTAGCATTGCTGTTTTGATATAAAGCGGAAGCCGGGAAATGATGTTCTGCACCGCTTTCGGCATGTATAAGGTAAAGTCCTACAGTGAGGTCATCGCCGGTAATCTTTATCTTTTCGCCACTGATAACCAGCAATCTACTCATAACTAGTTTATCGGTATCAGACTTTGTTTGTGCATCGGTTACTGTCCGGATACCGTAATTTTCGGACCCTATTCTCAAAATCTCAGCTTTCAACTCTGCTGCTCTTTGCTGTATAAGGTGTCCTGTGCTAAACACAATCTGGATGCTATGTCTTTCGGAATCGTACTGATCGGCTTTAGAGTCGAAAGAACCCCGTACATTTGCCTGAGCAGTAAAATAGCCGGTATTGATTTTATTGCCATCTTCGAGTAGATCGGTCATTTCATCGAAAAAGAGTTTTACATAGTACTCCATGACATCTGCATTTACCATACCCGATTTATTTTTCAACGACTCACAAATTTCGCGAATGTTGTAAGTACTATTCTTCGAAGTACGAGCCAAATACTTGCCTTTGGCATTTTTCATTGGGTTAGGATACAAGATGGCTTTAATGGCACGATGGATAACAGACATAGACATTGATATAAGTTGTAAATATTGTAATTAACGTACTGCAAATATATACATTCCTAATAAATGCGCCGTATAATAACACAAAAAAACGCAGAGCCCGACTTTCATCATTACTCTGCGCTTCTTTTACAAAGTCCCCTATGGGGAATTTAGGGGACTTTTAATTTCTAAATACCAATCCATTGCCTTCATAATCCACCACGATAGTTTGGTCGCTGTGAACGGTGCCACCTATTAATTGTTTCGATAAATCGTTGAGCACAAATTTCTGAATGGCTCGTTTCACCGGGCGGGCACCAAATTGCGGATCGAAACCTTCGTCGGCAATAAAATGAATGGCCGCTTCGGTCAGTTCCAGTTGAACCCCGTTACCTTGCAAAGTCTTTTGAATCGATGCTATTTGCATACGCACAATTTCCTCTATCTGCGATTCGTTGAGTGGCGCAAACATAACAAGCTCATCAATCCTATTCAAAAACTCAGGACGAATGGTTTGTTTCAACAACTCGAACACCTGCGCTTTGGTTTTCTCAATAACTTCAGCTTGATTGCTTTCAGTCATATTCTCAAAATTATCACGTATCAATGTCGATCCAATATTGGAAGTCATAATGATAATGGTGTTTTTGAAGTTCACCAACCGCCCTTTATTGTCGGTCAACCGGCCATCGTCAAGCACTTGCAGTAACACATTGAAAACATCGGGGTGTGCCTTTTCAATTTCGTCAAAAAGCACCACCGAGTATGGTTTCCGGCGGATTGCTTCGGTCAACTGCCCACCTTCATCATATCCCACATATCCCGGAGGCGAACCAATCAACCGTGTTACAGAGAATTTTTCCTGATATTCACTCATATCAATACGCGTCATCATATTCTCGTCGTCAAAAAGGAATTCTGCCAACGCCTTTGCCAGCTCGGTTTTACCCACACCCGTTGTTCCCAAAAATATGAACGACCCAATCGGACGTTTAGGATCTTGCAAACCGGCCCTGCTTCGGCGAACCGCATCGGCCACTGCCGTGATAGCCTCATCTTGCCCAACAACCCGCAAATGAAGTTCGTCTTCCAAATGCAGCAGTTTATCTTTTTCGCTTTGCAGCATTTTATTCACCGGAATTCCGGTCCAACGGCTTACCACATCAGCAATATCTTCGCTATCGACCTCTTCTTTTATCAAGGCATGGGCACCTTGCATGGCAGCCAGTTTGATTTGAAATTGTGCCATTTGCTCCTCTGCCGCTTTAATTTTGCCATACCGTATCTCGGCCACTAGCCCATAATCGCCTTCACGTTCTGCCCGTTCTGCCTGATATTTCAAGTCTTCAATTTCAATTTTAGCCTGCTGAATACCGTCAATCAGTTGCTTCTCGCTCGACCATTTGGCACGCATTTCCTTGCTTTCTTCTTTCAGATTAGCAATTTCTTCATTCAGTTGCGCCAGCTTCCGGGTATCATTTTCCCGCTTAATAGCTTCGCGTTCAATCTCCAGCTGTTTGATATTACGATCAATAATATCAAGTTCTTCAGGAACAGAATCAACTTCCAGGCGTAGCTTAGCGGCCGCTTCATCCATCAGGTCAATGGCTTTATCGGGCAAAAATCGATTGGTAATATACCGGCTTGACAGTTCCACCGCCGCAATAATCGCATCGTCTTTAATACGTACTTTGTGATGGTTTTCGTAGCGCTCTTTCAGTCCGCGGAGTATGGAAATGGTACTCGGAACATCCGGCTCATCCACCATAACAATCTGGAACCGACGCTCCAATGCTTTATCTTTTTCAAAATATTTCTGATATTCATCCAGGGTTGTAGCTCCAATGGCCCGCAGTTCACCGCGTGCCAGAGCCGGTTTCAGAATGTTGGCAGCATCCATGGCTCCTTCGCTTTTGCCTGCTCCCACCAACGTATGAATTTCGTCGATAAACAAGATGATTTCACCTTCAGCTTTGATTACCTCGTTGACAACCGCTTTTAAACGCTCTTCAAACTCACCTTTATACTTGGCTCCGGCAATCAACGCACCCATATCCAACGAGAAAATCTGTTTCGATTTCAGGTTTTCGGGCACATCACCACGCACAATCCGGTGCGCCAACCCTTCGGCAATGGCTGTTTTACCTGTTCCCGGTTCGCCAATCAGAATCGGATTATTTTTAGTCCGCCTACTTAGAATTTGTAACAGCCTGCGAATTTCTTCGTCACGTCCAATCACAGGATCAAGCTTTCCTGCACGAGCTTGTTCATTCAGGTTGATGGCATATTTGTTCAAAGCATTGTAGCTTTCCTCTGCCGATGCTGAGTCTGCCTTTGCTCCTTTACGGAGTTCGGCAATTGCTTTCTGAAGTTCAGTTTCAGAAACACCGGCATCTTTAAGCACCTTCGTCAACGTATTTTTTTCTACCGTAAATGCCAGCAACAGGTATTCCAGCGACACAAACTGGTCTCCGGCTTTCGACGAAAGTGCCGTTGCCTTCTGCAGCACTGCATTGGTTTCCCGGCTCAGGTAAGGCTCGCCACCCGATACCCGTGGAAAACCACCGATCATGCTATCAACAACAGCTTGCAGCGCTGACACATTCACACCCAGTTTTCCAAATAGAAATCGCGTAAGATCCTCACCTTTTAGCAGTACCGCCTTAAACAAATGCGGTGTTTCAACCACTTGCTGTCCGTTAGATTGTACCAGTTCGATGGCTTCCTGAATGGCTTCCTGCGATTTTAGCGTAAAGTTATTTAAGTTCATCTTCGTATTTTTATCAATTAATCGTATTTCTATATTTTGCCTGGCAAATAGAATATCTTTCGATTATTTACCGTTGTCTTTTTGCTGCCGTTTTCAAATTCTTTGCCAAATCAGACTATCTGTAAATATAACAGATTCACGCAGCATTCTATTGGTCAACAAGTCATTATTTCC
>DATFAW010000006.1:0-4934 GCA_035254165.1 Paludibacter sp. | reverse complement strand
TACTAATTATGTCCCCTTCAAGGGGCTAGGACCTTAATATTTTTAATATTTCCTCTGCAATTCTATCTGCCGAATCTTTTTCAGCCAACTTAAGGATATTCTTACTCAGTTTGTTCAATTCAGCCTCATTAGTAATCAATTCCAATGCTTTATCAACTAATTGATCTTTTGCTTCCGTATCTTTTATCATCACGGCAGCATCTTTCCGCACCAAAGCCAGTGCATTTTGGGTTTGATGATCTTCAGCAACGTTCGGCGAAGGAATCAAAATGGCCGGTTTTGCAAGCAAACACAATTCAGAAATGGAACTGGCACCTGCACGAGAAACCACTAAATCTGCAATAGAATAAGCGAAATCCATACGTGAAACAAAATCGGTGACCAGCAAATTGGGTGAAGCAAATTGCCCGGCAGCCTTGCGGGCATCTTCAATATAAAATTTGCCTGTTTGCCAAATCACCTGCACATCTGTTTTCGACAATTTTTCAAGTCCGGCAATGATGCTCTGATTGACTGTTCTGGCTCCCAAACTTCCTCCAACAACTAAAATAGTCTTCTTTTTAGGATCAAAATTAAAAAACTGATAGGCTTCCTCTGCTTTGGGGACTACAAAAAACAGATCCTGACGAACAGGATTTCCGGTAAGCACAACTTTATCTTTCGGGAAAAAGCGATCCATACCTTCGTACGCCACACAAATTCGTTTTGCTTTTTTAGCAAGCAACTTATTGGTAACTCCGGCATATGAGTTTTGCTCCTGAATAACTGTTGGTACGCCTAATGCCGACGCCGCACGAAGAGTTGGAGCACTGGCATACCCACCAACTCCGATAGCAACATCCGGTTTAAAATGGCGGATGATACGACGAGCCAACATTAAGCTACGAAGTAAATTCCTCAATACTGCAATATTGCGAAACATATTTTTTCGGTCGAAACCACTTATTGGCAAACCTTCAATGGGATAACCTGCAGCAGGAACACGTTCCATCTCCATGCGACCAAGAGCTCCCACAAATAAAATTTCAGCATCTGGAAGTCGTTTTTTGAGCGCATTAGCAATACTGATTGCAGGGAAAATATGTCCGCCGGTTCCGCCTCCACTGATAATAAATTTATATTTCATAGCTGTAAAATATTGTTCGCAAATTACACAAAAAAAAAGCTAATTGTAAAACTATCTTCTGATATTAAAGTAAAAGAAGTCAGAAAATCCTAAATGGTAATTATCCCGAAGCTTTATAAGCTTTCCAACTCCACCACAGGCAATGTATCTTCTTGTATTTCTGGCTCTTCCTCGATAGGCAATTCATCTTTAATCTGTCGTGTAATTCCAAAAATAATTCCAAAATAAATACAGGTAATTAAAATGGAAGTTCCTCCACGACTAACCAAAGGCAATGGTTGTCCGGTAACAGGAATTAAACTGGTTGCCACTGACATATTTATAAAAGTCTGAATAACAATCATTAGCGAAAGTCCTATTACTAAAATTGCCGGAAACACAGAGGAACATTTTGTGGCGATTTGACCCGCCCGGAAGAGTAAAATAAGATAAAGAATTATTACAATTATTCCACCTATCAATCCCATTTCCTCCACAATTATGGAATAAATAAAATCGGAATAAGCTTGTGGTAAATAATCACGTTCAACACTGTTACCTGGCATAACGCCAAAAACACCACCACGAGCAATCGCTATTTGTCCATATTTTTCCTGACGGTTCTTGTCATTGATAACATATTTATTAGTTTTACCTTCTTTGTCCGAGTGCCTTTCTATACGGGCAACCCAAGTATAAGCACGTTTAAACATATGTGGCATGGAACTTTCTGGAATTGCTTTCACAGCTCCATATCCAATAACTAATGAAATTACCAGAATACCGGCCATTGAAGCCAGATACTTAATGGATATTCGACCAATGAACATCATGATAAACACCACTGCAAACAGGATAAAAGCTGTAGAAAAGTTTTCAAGTAAAATCAGACCACAAATCGCAATCAACATAATGACTGTATTTCTGAAATATACCCATTCGTCTTTTTTATTATCCCTGATTCTCGAAATCAAATCTGCAGCAACAATAATAACTGAAAGTTTAGCTAACTCCGATGGTTGAAACTGAACTCCACCAATTACAAGCCAACGAGCGGCATCATTTTCGCTGTGACCTTTGAATAACACAAAAACTAACAAAGCTGCAGAAAGTAATAGTCCAAAGTACGATACGATACGGATGTACTTGTATGGAACCAAATGAACGGCAAAAGCTATTACACCGCCTAACAGTAAAAATCCGACATGACGAAGCATTGGGGCAGCATGATTTGCAGCCTTATAGGCCAATGTACTTGATGCACTGTACATTTCAATGATCGAAAGGATACACAAAGCTATAAATACAACCCACAAGGTTGTATCGCCTTTCAAATATTTCTTGAATAATGTTTCCATCTGATTATTTTGTAATGTATTACATATACTTCATTACTTAGTCCAACCGTTTCATTAACCGTCGACCGACAGTTATAAGCTTAAAATCTACAAATTTCTAACACAGTTTTTAAACTGCCTCCCTCTATCTTCGTAATTTTTAAACAAATCGAAGCTGGCACAACATGGAGAAAGCAGAACAGTATCACCACTAGACGCCATTTCATAAGCAGTTTTTACGGCATCTTCCATCGATTGTACGTCAACAATATTAGATATCTTCCCATCAAAAAATTTATGCAACGGAGAATTATCCAATCCCATAAAAATCAGCCCTTTTACGTTTGCACGAACCAATTCTTCAATTTCTGAGTAATCATTCCCTTTATCGGTACCACCCAGAATAAGCACAACAGGAGTTTTCATACTTTGAAGCGCATACCAACACGAGTTCACGTTAGTAGCTTTCGAGTCATTAACAAAACGTATGTTTTTTACCGTAGCAACATATTCCAAACGATGTTACACGCCCTGAAAATCCTGCAACGATTGACGGATACTCTCTTTACGAACATCCACAATAGAGGCAGCCAGTCCGGCAGCCATTGAATTATAAGTATTATGCATACCCTGCAAAGCTAGATCTGTTGTTGGCATGGTAAATAGAGATTTTAAAGTTTTTATAATCAATTCATCTTTTTCGATAAATGCCTTTGTCTTTTCTGTACGTTCAATCGAAAACGGATACATGGTTGATTGAATATTACGTTTTGCCAGTTCAGCCTTTATAACCGGATCATTTTCCCAAAATATAAATGAATCTTCCTCTGTTTGATTTTGGGTGATTCGAAATTTTGAGTCTACATAATTTTGAAAATTATATTCATAACGATCCAAATGATCCGGCGTAATATTTAACAATATAGCAATATCAGCTTTAAATTCGTTCATCCCATCAAGTTGAAAACTACTCAATTCTACAACATAATAGTCGTGTGAATCGTTAGCAACTTGCAGCGCCAGACTTTGTCCCACATTCCCGGCCAAACCAACGTTCAATCCGGCATTTTTTAAAATATGATAAACTAACATAGTAGTGGTGGTCTTCCCGTTACTACCGGTTATGCAAATCATCTTAGCCTGTGTGTATCGGCCTGCAAATTCAATTTCAGAGATTATTGACGTGCCTTGAGCTTGTAACTTCTTAATCAACGGAGCTTTTTCTGGTATTCCCGGACTTTTAATCACTTCATCAGCATTCAAAATTAGTTCTTCCGTATGCTGTTTTTCTTCCCATTCAATTTCATATTTGTCCAACAAAGCTTTATACTCAGGCCTTATTTCCGACAAATCTGAAAGAAAAACCTCAAACCCTTGTTTCTTAGCCAACACAGCTGCTCCAGCACCGCTTTCGCCTCCACCTAAAATCACTATACGTTTCATGTCTATCTAATCTTCAATGTAATAATGGTTATAGCCGCCAAAATAATTCCTACAATCCAAAATCGAATAACAATTCTCGATTCGGGCATAGCACCTATTGGGCGTTGAAAAATAGCTTGAATACCTGCATTTCCTTGCTTTTGATAATGATGGTGAAGCGGTGTCATTTTAAATATACGCTTCCCTTCGCCTGAACGTCGCTTGGTAAATTTAAAGTATCCAACCTGCAATACCACCGATAAATTTTCAACAATAAAAACTCCGCACAAAATCGGTATCAGCAATTCCTTTCGAATAGCAATAGCAAACACGGCTATAATTCCGCCCAAAGTCAAACTCCCTGTATCACCCATAAATACTTGTGCAGGATATGCGTTGTACCATAAAAAGCCAATCGTAGCACCGATAAAAGCTCCGGCAAAAATCAACATCTCACCCGTTCCGGGCAAATACATGATATTCAGATATCCGGCATAATTTACGTTACCCGACACATAAGCCAGAATACCGAGAATAACTCCTATAATAGCCGATGAGCCAGTTGCAAGTCCGTCCAAACCATCTGTAAGGTTTGCTCCATTCGAAATGGCAGTAACGATAAAAATGGCAACCAAAACAAATAAAACCCAACCATATCGTTGTGGTCTATCTGTCCATCTAAATGCATCAGCATAATTAAAGTTGTTGTTTTTGACGAATGGAATGGTTGTTTTAGTCGATTTTACATCGTGCTTTGAATAAATAACATTTTCCACTCGTTGAGTTTTTCCTTTAACTTCAATGTTTTCACGAATCACCACATCCGAACTCAAGTACATGGTCATACCAACGATTAGCCCTAAACCAATTTGACCTACAATTTTAAATCGGCCGCTCAAACCTTCTTTATTCTTAAGAAATACTTTAATGTAATCGTCTAAAAACCCGATCAGGCCAAGCCAAATAGTGGTAATCAACATCAGAATGACATAAGTATTAGTCAAATTTGCCAACAAAAGTGTAGGCGTCAAGATGGCTATAATTATGATAATGCCTCCCATGGTTGGCGT
>DATFAW010000005.1:0-2809 GCA_035254165.1 Paludibacter sp. | reverse complement strand
TAGCAGCGTTAATCTCTGGAACCAATAACCCATCATAATGAATGACAACAATCAAAGCATTTCCTACGTAGTAACCCAGGTTCTTTTATTCCATAAACTGTCTCATCAGTGGTAATCAATTTTAGATCAAAGCAATAAATGTCTTACAACAATGTCACAATATTTAATATTACAATAGAGGTAGATAATTAGTCATTACCTTATTCATTGCAAATTGAAGAATAAAACTCAAAAATAATATACCAAATGATTAATGCCATATAATTACTGACGAACAAACCATTTACACTGATTGGCAAATCAAAAACTAAATAAATTTCCCAATAAATAGTTGCCAAAAAAGACTGACCTTGACCGCGTACATATTCCATGAAGCAAAAGCCTCAAATGAGAAGTAATATCAATTATTTAGAAAACACTATTTTGATAGTGAAATATGCCACACTATACGTATTCTCCATATGAAAGGGTAATTAAGGGGAAACCAGCGTAGAAACGCCGGTCGCTTCAGTTTTCTATAACTGAATTATGAGTATTATATGAAACTTGGCTTTAGTATTCAAAAACTACTTTTACTTAACACATTTTCAAACGTCATTTTTTTTGCTCTCGTTTCAATTAGGTAAATGATGAACGACTGAAACATGAACCAATATGTCTTTCAAACTGGACTTAAATTACATAGTAATGATTTAAAAAATCGTTGATTATATTATAAGAACCTAATTGATATGTACATGAATAAGATCATACTTCCATAACCAACAAAGCTATTCTTTTCTCTTACCATGAATCAGAAAGATATCAGCTCTCCTGTTTACGATCTGTTCTGTAATATTATATGATTCCTCGTCGCATGGTATCATCAAACGGATTTTCGAAAAGAATTCTATATCGATCTTCGAAGAAGCTATCCCATACTTAATCAAATATGAACGTACAGCGATTGCTCTTTTTCTAGCCAGTCGTTGATTTGCAAGTGAGTCTCCCTTACAATCCGTAAAAGCTTCGATCGCTACATGCAGGTTCGGATCGTTCTTCAAACGCTCAATTAACAAATGCAAAGTCAAAGAGTCTCGCTTACGAATATCAGATTTATTGAAGTTGAAATTAATAGTGGTACGGTCTACAATAGGCACTTTAAGTGAATCACTCAGAATCTGCAAACTTTTTTCTTCGAGCATCCCTATCCTGTTCGTTGCTTTCGTAAGTGTATCTGGAAGTAGTATAAAAACAGCTGAATCTGTGGATCCCCCCCTGACATCCGTTTCAGTTCGGTAAACCTGATAACCAAGTTTCTGTATTTCAAGTGACGATTTTCCTACATTCACGTCCGTTGAAATAAAAGATCCGTTACTATTAGAATATAGGTATATAACCTCTTTACCTGAAACAGGACGTATACTAACTAATGCATTCTCCACAGGCATTTTTGTAATGCCATCGATCACTTTTCCTTTAAAAAGCGATTTATTAACTTTTAAAGAACCAGAATCCTGGATGTAGGGCCATTTAGTGATATTATTTAAGAAAAGATCATTTTTATTGGCGCATTTGACCCTGTTTGTTATAGCAAACTCAACCTTATACTCGAACCTGTAAATATTATCATCCCCTGATATATCTCTGTTTGAACTCAGGTAACCATACGTTTTATCGAAGCTAATCGCTATGCCAAAATCATCAGCAGCTGAATTCAAAGGACAACCGAGGTTAACAGGAGCTCCGATAGGAATACCATTTTGCATTTTAACAAAAAAGAGATCCAATGCACCTAGTCCGGGCAAGCCATCAGATGAGAAATACAGGTCTCCCTGCGCATTTACAGTAGGAAACACCTCGTTACCAGAGGTATTAATCTGTTTACCCAGATTTACTGGAGTACTCCAACCGGTATCTCCTCTTTTACAATAATAAAGATCAAACCCTCCCAACCCAGTGGCTTGATTGGAGGCAAAGTATAAGTACTGACCGTCTGGGCTAAGGGCAGGGTGCTGTACAACAAACTCTGGATTATTATATTTGAAGGAATTAACAATATATAGTTTTTTATCCCGATATAATGCCTCTTTAATTCCAACCCAACTCTTATTTCTTTCCTTTTTACTTAAGGTAAGAAAAGCCATGTTCCCATCTTTGCTAAACGCAGCAGGACCAATACTGATATCTTCCTTTTCTTCACTTTTAACAGAAATAACTTTACAATTTTCATCTTTAATTCCCGCAACATCATCAGCCTTAATATCGTTGCTTTGTGAACTGAATATTCTAAAGCGTTGTCCATCTATACTCTGTGCACGCATTGCATCAGTTTGCTCATACACAAACCTTCCAGAATTATCAGGTCTTGCGGAGATAAAAGCCATTTGATCCCGAAAAAAAACAGGAGAAAAATCCCGATACTCAGAATTGGTATTTATGTACGTCACTTTCCAGTTAGCAGAATCGGCATAAAAAGTATTAATTTCACTCAATTGCTTCAACTGGTCTTCAATCAATTTTGCTTCAGGAAACTTCGCAAGGTAGTATTTGCATTTTTCTGTGGCCTCCGTGTATTTTTGATTAGTTTTTAGTATTTGCACATATTGAAATACAAACTGCTCCGTCATCACTCCCAATGAGTCCAGCTTGCTGTACCAAAATAAAGTTTTTGGAAAATTTCTTACACGAAAATAACAATCTGCCAATTTTGCAATAACAAATGTATCAGTCTTTTGGTCTAGTAACCAGTCCTCGTAAATTGCAATAGCTCTATAATATTGAGAGTTGTCTGTATAACGTATTGCATCCTGTAGCGGATTGTTGTTTT
>DATFAW010000004.1:0-4934 GCA_035254165.1 Paludibacter sp. | reverse complement strand
AATCGCCTTGTTTACAATTGCTTCTGTGTTTGCGCTAAGTAAAAAGAGTAAAAAAACGGAGATCTCCCAACGGGTAATCAGTGTTGATTATAGTGCGGAAAAAGGCGCTATGAATACCATGTTCAAGCAATGTGTCGGAGCCGGAAGAGCTAACGAAGGTCTTCGGGCCGATTGGCAGCAACAATTGGCGTTTGTAAAAAAGGAATGCGACTTTAAGTATATCCGCATGCATGGCCTTTTAACTGACGATATGGCTGTGTACTCCGAGGATGGGAAAGGCAATCCGCAATATAATTACATGTACATTGATGCTTTATACGATTATTTGTTAAGCATAGGAGTCAAACCATTTGTAGAATTGGGATTCATGCCCAATGCTCTGGCAAGCGGTCATCAAACAATTTTTTGGTGGAAAGGAAATGTAACTCCACCAAAAGATTACAATAAGTGGGAAGATTTTATCCGCAACCTAACACAACATTTTACTGAGCGTTACGGCGTGGATGAAGTAAAGACCTGGTATTTTGAAGTATGGAACGAGCCAAATCTTTCGCCCGGATTCTGGACCGGTACACAAGCTGACTATTTCAAATTGTACCAATACTCTGTGAAAGCGATCAAAAGCGTAAATCCGGATTACAAGGTTGGAGGACCAGGAACGGCTGGTGCAGCGTGGGAAAGTGAGATGATCGATTTTTGTGCCAAGAACAATATTCCAATCGATTTTATCAGCACCCATTCGTATGGTGTTCAACAGGGATTTCTTGACGAATATGGAAACAGTGGCACAGTTCTGAGCAAAGATTCGATGGCTGTAAGCGGAGATGTGCTTCAATCCCGAAAAGAGATTGCTGCTTCAGCTAAACCAAACCTGGAATTGCATTATACCGAATGGAGCTCATCTTACACTCCTGCTGATCCTGTTCACGACAGTTATCATGAAGCGGCATACATTCTGGAAAAAATCAAACAGGTCGGAAGCGCTGCCAACTCAATGTCGTATTGGGTATTCACTGATGTTTTTGAGGAACCTGGTCCTCGCTTTACACCTTTTCACGGAGGATTTGGACTGCTTACCATTCAGGGAATTCCAAAATCGGCGTTTTATGCCTACCAATTTATGAATAAACTCGGAAAAACTGAGTTGAAGAATACAGATACGCGCTCGTGGGCAACTAAAACCGATAATGGCGGTATTCAATTGCTTCTTTGGAACTTTACAAACACGCTTCCGGATTCTGTAAATAATCAGACATATTATGTGAAAGATCTGCCCTCTAAATCCAAAGGTAAAGTGAAAGTCAGCATATCTCACGTACCGGCAGGAACATATACACTGGAGATTTATAAAGTAGGTTATCGGGTTAATGATGCTTATACACAATATGTAGACATGGGTAAACCGAAACAACTTAATAAACAGCAGGTTGAAGAATTGAAAAGTCATAATAACGGTTCTCCTGTTATCACCGAAACAATTGAGGTTAAGGGAAATACTGCATTTTCAAAGGAACTTGATATTCGGGAGAATGATGTCTTCTTGCTAAATTTAGTAAAGCGCTAATGTATCCAGAAGATAATTATAAATTTGCCGATATTGCTTATCGATTTTCGAAATTTTCGGGAATTCATTGACTATATTACTTCTTAAATTTTTCTAATACTAATCAAATTGATATTAAATGAAAATGAGAAAAATAAAAATTTTGCTTCTAATTGCAATTCCTTTCTTTTTAAGTTTCGGATTGAAAGCCCAGGGATTGTATGTAGGAACCAATTATCATCCTCACGATGATAAGAATATTGAAAAAATCAAAAGTGACATCCAGTTGATGAAAGCTGCTGGGTTTACCTCTGTCCGTATGGGGCACCTGGCTTGGGACAGCTATGAACTGACGGAAGGACAATTCGATTTTGAATGGTTTGATAAGGTGATGGACATGATGAACGAGGCTGGAATTAAAGTGATTCTGGATATTGCCGTACGTCCCGCACCCATGTGGTTGCACCACAAATTTCCATCCATTGACGTTGTGGATAAAAATGGTGATGTACAGTATCCGAACCATCGTTACATGGATGATATTGGTGACCCAAACTATCAGAAATACGCCTTGCGTTATACTGATATGATTACCAAACGTTATGCAAAACATCCTGCTCTTATAGCTTTCGGCATTGATAATGAATCGGGGGATGGCCCGATTTCATACTCGGAAACTGTAAAACAAAGATTCATCGTTTGGTTGAAGAATAAATATTCTAACCTTGATAATCTCAACAAGTCCTGGGCAACGCAACGCTGGTCAAGAAGGTTCAACCAGTTTGAAGAGATTGGGCTCCCCGTAGCAGCTTACACCAACGATGTGCCGGAAAAAATGCTCGATTTCAGACGCTTTGTCTCGGATGAAGTCAATCAGTTCCTTTTTAAAGTGATTGATAAAGTTAATATCAATGCACCTAATGCACTGACAAATACCAATGCATGGTATTACAGCCCATTGAAATATTTTGACTATGCTGAGATGGCTTATTCTGGAAAAATGACCCGTGAGGGTTGCGGCTTCTATCCGGGAAATTCATTGACAACCAATTGGGGAGTCATGAACTCGGCATTCGGCATTTCCCGCATCCAGTTTGAAAGCACAAATCCTTTCTGGTGCAGCGAGTTCACCACACACAATGCAGTGCCGAATTCTATCCGAAAGTCAGCTTATGCCACGTTGATGTACGGTAACCAAATGGTTTGCGGTTGGACTTGGCAAAGTATGATTGGTGGAGAAGAACAGTATCTGGAAGGAATGTTGGATTGGGATGGAATACCGAACCGCAAGTACGAAGAATACAAGAAAATCGCAACCGAATTTAAAAAAATTGGGAAATTCTTTCCATATAAACTTCAGTCCGAAGTTGGATTAGCCTTTTCTTTCCCGAGTCAGATAGCAAGCAGCTCTTTCCCTGAGCAGCAAGATAACCAACTGCAAGCCTGTTGGGGGTTATTTTATTATCACAATATGGATGCTAGCATTTTGGAAATAAGCAAAAGTACGTTGAAGTACAAACTGCTGATTGTTCCCGGTGTAACTGTAATGGACGAAACAACTGCCACTAAAATTCGTAATTTTGTGAAAAACGGCGGAACGGTTATCATGACAAGCAATTCGGCTGTGGTTGACGAAACAGGAAAAGTATTTGCATCCACCCGCCCGGGTCGCTTAAGTGATGTGTTCGGAATACGGGTTGCAAGTTTCGAAGAAACAGAGCCGTATAACGAAATATCCCGAAAATCATATAAGGGCAAAAAACTTGAGTTTACTTATAAAGGAAAAGCCGTTGATACAGAGTCGGCAAGGTTCGACGTCATTGAACCTAAAGGAGCTGAAGTTATCGGAAGCATCACCAGCTTGGATAAGGATTATCCGATTATGACTTCAAACAAATTTGGCAAAGGCCGCGCTATATACGTAGGACTTCCGGCCGATGGAAGCATTCTTAATCCTTTGCTTGATGAGCTGATTAGCGAATTGGGCATTAAAAAAGGACCGGATGTACCTTCTGGAGTGATGGCGCGGCAGATTGACAAAAATCACTATCTTTACCTGAACGTAAGCGGTGAGCCTAAAGAGATTCCATTGAAAAGAAAAGCAAAAAGTATCCTCTTTGACAAAAATTACGAAGGCAATTTCAAAATTGCCCCTTATGAGCCGGAGTTTATTGAAATAAAATAGTATATTGAGCACCCATGATAACTAAAAATGGAAAAATAATATGGTTATCATGGGTGTTATAGTATTGATCCCAGACATCCAAAATTTATCAGAAACTATTTTCGTATGAACAGATATAAAAGACAACTATATATACTCGTAATGCTCTGCATTGTCTCCATTCAGAGTGTTATTGGACAGTCATCTTATATTTTTCATCATTTAGAAACAAGTGACGGTCTTTCAAATAATTCTGTAAGAACGATTTTAAGAGATAGTTACGGGTTTCTTTGGATAGGAACTGAGTCTGGGCTAAACAGATACGATGGATATGGTTTTAAAATCTATACAACACATGTAGGAGTTTCAAATGCTCTGATTTCAAATGATATAATAGGATTACAAGAAGATGGGTTGGGCAATATATGGGTCGATTTTGGATATACTTATATGGCATACAAAAGAGATAAAGACTCCTTTCTCTCAGATTTCAAACAGTTATTACTCGACCTCGGTATACAATCAGATCAAAACTGCAAAGTGTTTGTTGATAAAAAGCATAATCTGTGGGTGTTGAATAAAAGAACAATTTTCGTTCGTAATATACAGAAGAAGACCACATATTCTTTTAAATTAAAAATGCCTTTAGATGAAGCGCGATCAACGAATATAAGTGATAATGGAGAATATATTTATGCTATTCAGCGGTCGGGTGTTTGCTGGCAGTTGAATAAAAAATCAGGTGTTCAAACACCTATAGAATTGCCTGATATTTTTAGAAAAAACCAACTGAATTATAACAGGATTTACGCAGATAGCCATAATGGTTTATGGGTCTATTCTGATAAAGATGAACAAGTATTTTACAGAAAAGATCAAAATCAGGGTTGGAAATTAATTGAATTAAAATCCGAAATTAAGGCTCAAAGTAATACAATTACACTTGCAGAGGATCAGAACGGCCAAATATGGATTGGAACTGATCATAAAGGTTTGTTTATATATAATAAGGCTGAGGAGAGAATAATAAATATTATCTATAATCCATGGAAGCATACTTGTTTGGCATCTAATAATGTAAGCAGCGTTTATATTGATAATATTGGAACTGCCTGGATTGGTCACAGTAAAAAAGGGCTCTCATTTTATCATGAAAGCTTTCAGAATTTTATCAATATCCAGCATCAGGAATGTCCTGATATTACAACTATACTAGAAGATCATCAT
>DATFAW010000003.1:0-3395 GCA_035254165.1 Paludibacter sp. | reverse complement strand
AAAATCAGAATAAAAAAGGTGGCAACGAGTAAGCCATATTTATAAACATCTCGTTTACCATATTTATCAGCAAGCTTTTTTGATAATGAAATACCAACAATCATGAAAATAATACCTCCTGCGTTGAACAACCCAAAACCGGCAGCTACCGGGTCTGATCCAAAGAAATTGATGCCTACACCAGATAAAACAGAAATAACCGGACTAATAAAATCAGCAAGTGCTTTCTTATCTACGTAATTATTAAAGTAGTATACATAAGAGCTACCCTTCATTGCAAGGGTAATGAACACCAAAATAGTCAAACTGAGCATAATTAACCAAGGTTTATTCTTCACTAGATCTGATAAGTCATCTTTTATCGATGATTTTTGTTCCACACTGGGAACAATACGTTCCTTAGTTGTAAAAAATGTCATCAATAACATGACAGTACCAACTATTGCCATCCATGTCATTACGGACTCAATCCCAACTGCCTTATCTCCATGGCCAGCATATTCAATAATAGGCAACATAAACACCTGTACAAAAAATTGAGCAAACATTACCGCCACAAAACGATACGACGAAATACTGTTTCTTTCTCTCATATCGCCGGTTATCACACCACTCAAAGCCGAATATGGCAAGTTACTTGAAGCATAGAGCAGCAGCAGAAGAGAATAAGTGACAGCAGCGTAGATTAGTTTTCCTTTGTATGAAAAATCTGGTGTTGAAAATGCAAGAAGTGCTACAACCCCCAAAGGAACAGCTGTATACAGTATCCAAGGTCTGAATTTACCCCATTTAGTCTTGGTTCTGTCAGCCAATACTCCAATTATTGGATTAAATATAAATGCAGCAACTAAACCTACGACAAGCATTACTAATGAAGCATCGGTACTTTTAAGGCCATAAATATCGGTATAGAAATAGGCTAAATAAGTAATTAATGTTTGGAAAACCAAGTTAGCGGCTAAATCACCCAGACTGTATCCAATTTTTTCAGTTACTGATATTTTTTGAGAATTACGATGCATAAATTTCTGTTTTATAAATGTTTTGATTGTATTAATTGTCTATTGCAAGGTGATTTTTATTTTCCTTTCTCTATTTTCGGGAAAGAATATCACGCAAAGTAAAATATTCCAACACTCTTAATTTCAATCAATAAAAGGAATTGTGTTGATACTTGGCTATAATCTACGAGAATTGTACTTAGAAAGTTGATCGTTTAAAAAATTGTCGATTATCCTTCTTGTGTCATTTCGAACTTCAAAAGTAGAAACTATTTAAGTAGTCAACTTTCAAATTGAGATATTCTAATTCTAATTTTAGACAAAACGAAACTAAAAATTTACCGGAATAAAATGGTTAAAGAATACCTGCCACAAACAATATTACTGTAACAACCTCAAATACAAACTACTGTGCAATTATCCAACTATAAGTACTAACATCTGAATTTCTATTATAGAATTAAAAAAAGATACGGGAGGATAGCTTCCCTAAAAGAAACCAATTTAGAAAGTTACAGTTTATAAAGCCTGTTTAAAACTTGACTTGATTTATTGACAAAAATCAACGAAAGCTTATTGAATACTTAATGTTAGAAAAATACATACGCAAAATATTCTTCAAAACATCCTTCAAATTGTTCTGAAATGGATAAAAAAGAGAGTTTTCATCCGTCTTCATCTTCGAACAAAATTGCATCATTGTTATATTGGGGTGTAAGGGAGCCATCCCCAGCCTTCAGAATTAGTCTGGGGATATTGCTTCTCTGGTTGATTGGCTGTTGAAGGTTTAAAATTTCACACAACCATTTGAGCATGATAAAATTGACTTGTTACATACAGCTGCTACAAGCAGAATAATTGTATATTTTAAATTCATCTGAATATTCTAAGTAGTTTCCAATATTTAATGATCTGTTTTTATCACAATAGTACACATATGGAACATAGACCACATAGTTTTGAAATTATGGTTTTCGGAAAATAAAAGCTTGATTTTGAGCAGACATATGGAACATCCCGAGCATCGGGAGAAACAGATAGTTTTTTAAAAGACAAATCGAAGCTGATTATGTCTCCTATGTATTCTTAAAAATAGCTATGAGTTACTATGTGGTTTGAAATACGACATTATATTTTTCCTGTTACTTATGTGGTAAAAACATATCAATAATAATTATCATTCACTTAATTCGCTTGATTATTTAAAAAGGAACTGAGCAAATTCATGCAAACTTCTTCTCCACGACTGCCATTCGTGAGCAGTTTCGAGTGAAATATAGGAAACCCCTTTGATTCCTACTTTATTCCATTCTTCTGCTGCAGCGCCAATTCTCGTTGAACCACCTTCTCTGCCTCCAAAACTCATAAATACTACCTTAACAGTCTTTTTAAATGATTCAATGTCTTTGATCTCAGTAGGAGAAAAGGTTCCGCTGCTGAACATACCAACGTACGAGAATTTATCAGGATTGGCAACAACGATGGAATGAGTTTGCATACCGCCCATTGACAATCCGGCCATGGCACGATGTGCCTGATCAGGAATGACACGATAATTAGATTCAATATAAGGAACTAAATCGTCGAAAAGTATACGTTCAAACTGTCCTGCAAAGTTCATTCCAGCCATAGAACCTCCGGCTCCTCCTGTACGTGGAGCATTAGCAGGTGGGGCAGCTATTGGTGCGCCTGCAGGTCTTGGTCCACGTGGTGCGCCTCCAAGATTTACACTGCTATTTTCCATAACAATGATGAAAGGGAGCGACTTCCCTTCAGCAATCAGGTTATCCATAATCAAGCCTGTGCGTCCCTGATTGCCCCAACCGGTTTCGTTTTCACCCATACCATGTTGAAGATACAATACAGGGTATTTTTTATTGTCATTATCGTATCCAGGCGGTGTATAAATATAAACGCGACGAACGCTGTTAGAGGTTTTTGAGAAGTATTCATTTTCCCGTAACTGTCCGTGAGGAACATTTTTCAATGCGTAAAAATCCTGATCTTTAGCAGGGATTTCAATGCCGCTACCCCAGCGGCTGGCCCCATAATAATACAGACTGCCCGGATCAGGAACTGAGGCTCCATCAATATTAAGCTGGTAATAGTGGAAACCTTCATCTTGTGGAGCAGACTCACCAGTCCAAACACCTTTATCGTCTTTCACTAAATCGTATTTAACAGCGCCAATATCGAGTTGTACTTTCAATGCCTGAGGAGCAAAAATGCTAACACGTACCCTACCTTCAGAATTTACCTGTGGAAATTTCTTTTCTTGCTGAGTAGTTGGTGTTGTTTTGAAGTCTTCTACTACGGCTATAGTCTGAGCCATACAGATTAAACTTGTTGATGCTGATAGCAACAGAACAGCTAATGATTTGTATTTCATGTGTA
>DATFAW010000002.1:0-5755 GCA_035254165.1 Paludibacter sp. | reverse complement strand
AGGACCGAACAAGAAAAAAATAAGAAAAACAGACAGCGATTAGCAAAAATCAGAATCAATTTTTTTAGCTATTTGCAAATAATTATTTGTTATTTTAAACAAGAGCAAATGCACTTTAAAAAATAAATAGTACATTTGCTTGTTAGAAGAAAGGAAGAAAAACAAAATTAGTTGCCTGATTATCAAAAATATTTCACCGACTGAAGCTTAACAAACACACAGCTAATAGGTTTTGTTGATAAAACTTTAAAACAACTGAAAGTCGCTTTTTGTTGAATCTAAACTATTTTACAAGTTGTTCAAAACAAACAATTTGCGATAAATTAAAACATGAAATATGAAAACAGAAATATACGAAGAAAAAGCTGTTCTGGTAGGAGTAATTACCCAACTTCAAAGCGAAGAAAAAGCCAAAGAATACCTCAACGAATTAGCATTTCTCGCAGAAACGGCTGGAGCTTCTCCCGAAAGGCTTTACTTTCAACGACTTGAATACCCCAACCCTAAAACATATGTCGGACCAGGAAAACTAATTGAAATTAAAGCATTTGTAGATGAGAATGAAATTGGTGTAGTCATTTTCGATGATGAATTATCCCCCAAACAATTACGTAATATCGAAGCTGAATTGAAGGTATTGATTTTGGATAGAACGAGTCTAATCCTAGATATTTTTGCTAAACGTGCGCAAACTGCCAGCGCAAAAACGCAAGTTGAACTGGCTCAATTACAATACACATTGCCTCGCCTGACACGCTTATGGACTCACCTTGAACGTCAGCAGGGAGGAATCGGGATGCGCGGCCCCGGTGAAACTCAGATTGAAACCGACCGCCGTATTATCCTGACAAAAATTTCATTGTTGAAACAAAATCTGAAAGATATTGACCAACAGATGACAACCCAACGCAAAAACCGTGGAAAAATGGTTCGGGTGGCGCTGGTCGGCTATACCAATGTAGGCAAATCAACACTGATGAACCTGATAAGCAAATCGGATATTTTTGCTGAGAATAAGCTATTTGCAACCCTGGATACCACTGTCAGGAAAGTAATTATCGATAATTTACCGTTCCTGCTTTCTGACACAGTTGGTTTTATCCGCAAATTACCCCATCACTTAGTTCAATCGTTCAAATCTACGCTTGACGAAGTGCGCGAAGCCGATTTATTGCTTCACGTGGTGGATGTGTCGCACCCAAATTTTGAAGAACAACTGGAAGTGGTAAATCAAACCCTGAAAGATATTGATCCGGTAGAAAAACCTATGATTCTGATATTTAATAAAATTGATGCTTTTTCCTATACTCCGAAAGACGAAGATGATTTGGCTCCTGTAAAACGAGAAAATCTTAGCCTGGAAGAACTAAAAAAGACATGGATGGCAAAAATGCACGACAACTGCATCTTTATTTCTGCACGCGAAAAACAAAATGTCGATGGGTTGAAAGAATTAATGTACGAAAAGATTAAAGCCATTCACATTGAGAGGTATCCTTATAATGATTTCTTATTTCAAAATTACGAAGCAATCGAAGAATAAACACCTATAAACCATCAATCTAAAGACAGTTGACTGTTGACAATATCATGACAAATTATCGTCCACTTATTAAGAAAGAAATAGCCACACTTACGGTTTATAGTTGCTCCGCAGAAAATTGGGACGACGTTCAGGTTGCAGAGGATTTCTCACCTTCCTTTTTTTACAATGTCCATTTTTCCGGCAAAGTGTTTTTAGGAACCTACAATAAAGTTTTCGAACTGGCTGGCGGAGTAAAAAAACATTCGGGTATTTACAATTGCCAGCTACATAACTGTATGGTTGGCAATGATGTATTCATTGATAAAATCCACAATTACATAGCCAATTACGAAATAGGTGATGGCACCTATATTGAGAACACAAACCGGATTTTAGTCGAAGGTGAATCTACTTTTGGAAACGGAATCCACGTACCGGTCATGATCGAAGCAGGCGGCCGCGAGGTGCCTATTTTTGACCAACTGTCTGCTCCATTGGCCTATCTGCTTACATTCTACCGCTATAACAACAAAGCAACTGAAGCTCTCCGAAATCAAATTCAGAACTATTCAAATAGCCGGAAATCAGATAAAGGGTATATCGGAAAAAATGTTCGAATTGTAAATTGCGATACCCTGAAGAATGTCCGCATCGGCGACTGTGCCGTCGTGGAAAGCACTTTATTACTTGAAAATGGAACAATAACCAGCAACGAAAAAGCTCCTGTCCATATCGGACAGGGTGTCCAATGCAAAAACTTCATAATCAACTCCGGCACAACCATCTCTGATTCAGCGCTTATTTCTAATTGTTTTGTTGGTCAAGGGTGCCTGATTGCTAAACAGTTCTCGGCTATTGACTCACTCTTTTTTGCCAACTGCCAAGGATTACACGGCGAAGCGGTTTCTATATTTGCAGGTCCATACACAGTTACGCACCACAAATCAACGTTGATGTTGACTGCTTTGTATTCATTTATGAATGCCGGAAGCGGAACGAATTTCAGCAACCACATGTACAAACTTGGTCCCGTTCATCAAGGTGTCACTGAACGTGGTGTGAAGACTTCCAGCAATTCATACATTCTATGGCCAGCAAAAATCGGAGCTTTTACGGTAGTCCTGGGCACTCACAAGGGCAATCCGGACATTTCAGAATTGCCTTTTTCATACCTAATGGAAAATAATGGAGAAAGTCATTTGTTGCCCGGAATTAATTTGCACAGCGCCGGAACTATTCGTGATGTACAAAAATGGCCGAAACGTGACAATCGTACCGATGACTTAAGACTTGACTCGATTAATTTTGATTTTCTTTCACCTTATACCTTGTCGAAAGCATTGAAAGGAATTGAAATTCTGAAAGGATTATTGCAAAATATGGATGCAAACGCTTCTTTCGTTTGGTATCAGAATTGCAAAATCAAACGTTCTTCCATTAAAAAGGGAATTGAATTATTTGAAATGGCTATTGATCAATTTATTAGTGAAAAAATAGTTAGCAAACTCAATGATCAGGAAATTAATTCAAAAAAGAGCATAATCAAATTATTATCATCCGACTCTGAAATTGGAGTTGGTGATTGGGTAGATATGGCCGGATTAATTGCTCCAAAATCGGAAGTAGAAAAATTGTTCATTCAAATTTCTACCGAAAAACTATCGCTCGAAGATATTCAGAGTAAACTAAATGGATTACACACCGACTACGCTGATTACACATGGAACTGGTCGAAAGACATTCTTGAAAAACAGCTTGGTAAATCGTTGAACGAAATTGAAATCGAAGATATTATTTCAGTTGTTGAAAAATGGGAAAAATCAGTTTTAACTTTCGATGATTTGATTTTGCGCGATGCCAAGAAAGAATTCAATGCTATTTCAAAGACCGGATTCGGACTGGACGGCAACGAACCCGACAAGCAGCTCGACTTTGAAGCTGTACGCGGCACATTCGAAAATAATTCATTTGTCATAGACATAAACAAACAGTTAAATAAAACAAGTGAGATAGCAAACGAACTAACAAAAAAATTGATTCAAATAAAACAATGAAGAATTTTAATTTTTATAGCCCAACCTCTTTTGTTTTCGGGAAAAACCGCGAATCAGAAGCCGGGAAATACGTAAAACGCTTCGGCGGCACAAAAGTATTAATTCATTTTGGTGGCGGGTCGGTAATAAAAAGCGGTTTGCTAAACCGCGTAAAAACATCATTAACCAATGAAAACATCACCTTTACCGAGTTAGGCGGTGTAATGCCAAATCCACGTAGCGGATTGGTTTACGAAGGTATTGAAATTTGTAAGCGCGAAAATATTGATTTCGTATTGGCAGTTGGAGGCGGCAGCGTCATTGATTCAGCTAAAGCCATTGCCCTTGGAGCATTATACGATGGTGATTTCTGGGATTTTTACCAAGGAAAACGAGTTGAAAAAGCGTTACCGGTGGCAACCATCCTGACCATTTCGGCTGCCGGAAGTGAAGGTTCTGGCAATTCGGTGATTACTCACGAAAACGGCATGTTAAAACGCGGTTGTGGAGGAGATGCCCTTCGTCCATCATTCTCGATTTTAAACCCCGAACTCACCTGCACTTTACCAGCTTACCAGACCGCTTGCGGTGCTACCGATATGATGGCACACATACTGGAACGTTATTTCACTAATACCAATGATGTTGAAATCACAGACCGTCTTTGCGAAGCTGTTTTGCTGACTGTGATAAAAGAAGCCCCCAAAGCTTTGGCAAATCCGAATGATTATGAAGCTCGTGCCAACATTATGTGGGCAGGAATGGTGGCCCACAACGATATTTGTGGCGTTGGCCGCGAACAAGATTGGTCGACACACCAGATTGAGCACGAACTATCCGGATTGTACGATGTAGCTCACGGTGCAGGTTTAGCTGTTATGTTTCCCGCTTGGATGAAATATGTAATGAAACACGATGTAATGCGCTTTGCACAGTTTGCAGTACGTGTCTGGGGTTGCGAAATGGATTACCAACAACCAGAAAACACGGCAAAACAAGGAATTACCAAGTTCGAACAATTCTTAACGTCAATCGGAATGCCAATCCGCTTCTCTGAACTTGGAGCTAAAGCTGAAGATATTCCTACTTTAGTACAAACTTTAGGTTTAGGAGAACGCACATTGGGAAGCTTTGTAAAACTGACAAAAGAAGATGTGAAGAAAATTTACGAATTGGCGATCTAAACAAGCAAATTGTGTATGGAAACTTTAAAAAAACAACTATTTCATTCGATAAAGGAAATTATCCTGCAAGCCCGGCAACGTGTTTACAGAATGGTGAACTCCAATTTACTTGATACTTATTGGCAAGTTGGGCGGCTTATTGTTGAAGATGAACAAGGTGGAAGTGCACGTGCAGAATATGGTAAAGCTGTATTGAAAGATCTTGCTGAGCAGCTGACAGAAGAATTTGGAAAAGGATTTGACTATACAAATCTGACTAACATGCGGAAATTCTATTTAGCATTTTCAAATCTTGACACATTGCGTCAAGATTTGAGTTGGTCACATTATCGATTACTTTGCAGATTAGATTCGGAAGAAAAAAGACAGTACTACCTCAATGAAAGTATTGCCAACAATTGGAATAGCCGCACACTTCAACGTCAAATTAACTCCCTGGCTTTTGAGAGAATTCTGATCCAGACTGTCAAACCCAGCTCCCCAATAACTCCCCAAAGTATTCTAAAAGACCCATATATTTTTGAATTTTTAGGATTGCCGGCCAATATTAAAAACTCAGAATATGAAATAGAAAGTGCCATTTTAGATCATATTCAACTGTTTTTGCTCGAACTGGGTAAAGGTTTTGCATTTGTGGCTCGCCAACAACATATTGTCACCGAAACTTCCGACTTCTTCATAGACTTAGTTTTCTATAATTATCTGCTAAAATGTTTTGTGATTATTGACCTGAAAACAGGAATGTTGACACATCAAGACATAGGTCAACTTGACATGTATGTTCGCATGTACGACGACCTTAAACTAAGCAACGGTGATAATCCAAGCATTGGCATCTTACTTTGCGCAGACAAAGACGAAACAATCGTCAAGTATTCTGTTTTATCTGATAGCAATAAGATGTTTGCAAGTAAATACTTATTATATCTACCTAAAGAAGAGGATTTAAAGCAATTAATCGATGAAGATCGTGTCCGGTTTGATTTAAATAAAGTAATTGAATAAAAAAAAAT
>DATFAW010000001.1:0-3190 GCA_035254165.1 Paludibacter sp. | reverse complement strand
GAAAGTCAATGTGTAGAACTTTATCAGTTACCGGGTGAAATTGCAACGCTTTCATGATGGCTTTAGTCTTTTTTCCATCAATGTCTAAATTCACTACAAATACTTCTGGAGAATAAATCATTTTGCGAATATCGCTAATTGTAGTTGTAAAGTGAGTGTTTTCAGCTCCACCATACAACACGCATGGTACGTTATCCACAACTCTTTCTGCTTTAGTAGCTTTCTTTCCAAGATCAGTTCTCACTGTTCCTTTTAATTCAAATGTTTTCATTTGTTGTTTTAATAAATGTGTTACTCAAAATTTAAGCGTTTTATTTTTAAGTGATTAGTCGCTTAATTTCCCATCACACTTTCTTTTGCAAAAAAGTGGGACAAAGGTAGTTATATTTTTATAAATCCACAACATCTGACTTACAATAATTCCATAGCACTTTTATCCATAAATTTTCTTGGCAAGCTATGCCGGCGCCTATGCCTTTTTATTTACTTTTGTACAAATTTTCAGCATACGGAATTATATGAATCAAACAATTGAACGCATGACATCCTTCATTGTCATGGATGTACTGGAACGAGCCAACGAATTGCAGCGAGAAGGCGTGGATGTCATCCACCTCGAAGTTGGAGAACCTGATTTCGACATGCCGGAATGTATTACAAAAGCAGCAATAGAAGCTCATAAAAATGGAACAACACATTACACGCATTCGCTTGGCGACCCACAATTACGTGACGCCATCAGCAAATTCTATAAAACCGAATATAATGTAACTGTCGATCCTGATTGTATCGTGGTGACATCCGGCTCCTCACCCGCCATTCTAATGGCACTTATGTTGCTTTGCCAAGCTGGCGATGAAGTCATTATGTCCAATCCAGGCTATCCATGTTACCGAAATTTCGCATTAGCTTGCCACGCCGAGCCCGTTTGTGTTCCACTCCACGCCGAATGCGATTTTCAATATGACATCAACGAAATCAAGAAAAAAATTACCGATAAAACCCGCGCTATCTTTGTCAATTCACCCATGAATCCAACCGGGACATTGGTTAACGATCAAGTTTACAAAGATCTTGCCGAGTTAGGCATTCCTATAATTTCCGATGAAATCTACCACGGTCTGGTTTACAATGGAAAAGCATCGTCCATACTCGAATTTACCAACAAAGCATTTGTGATTAATGGATTTTCTAAACGTTTTGCCATGACAGGACTTCGCCTGGGCTATTTGATTGCTCCAAAAGAATATATGCGCTCTTTACAAATTTTGCAACAAAATCTATTTATCTGCGCCCCAAGTACTGCACAAAAAGCCGGAATTGCAGCGTTGGAAGAAGCTAACTCCGACGTAGAATCGATGCGATCTATTTACAACGAAAGGCGTATTTATATTATCGAAAGATTGAAGAACATGGGTTTTGTAATACACACAGAACCGCAAGGTGCTTTTTATGTGTTTTGCGATGCTCGCAAATTTACTTCCAATTCATATAATTTCGCATTCGACGTACTGGAAAAAGCTCACGTTGGTATTACGCCCGGAATTGATTTTGGAACCAGAGGCGAAGGTTTTGTAAGATTTTCATATGCCAATTCTCTGGAGAATATTCGAACAGCTATGGATAGACTTGAAGTCTATTTAAACATAACAATTCGACAACAAGCAGATTGATTGCAAATTAGAACAATACAGGCCCATAAATTTATTTAGAATAATCTTACAACACAGTTAGTAATTCAAATAAAAGTATTATATTTGCAGGCTCAAAATACAAAACAATAATTATTACACATTTTAAAGTTAGGGAGGAAACAAACAATAGCTAAACAATTAACCATCAGACCTCAAAGAGGAAGAGTGAAAGAGCAGCCCAATCGTATAAACGAAAAAATCAAAGGGTTAAAGGAAGTTCGTTTGGTAGGAGACAATGTAGAACAAGGTGTTTTTTCATACGAAGAAGCCATCCGCATTGCCGATCAACTCGAATTAGATTTGGTAGAAATATCGCCTAATGCTGTGCCGCCGGTTTGTAAAATAGTTGACTATCAAAAGTTTTTGTACCAAATAAAAAAACGTGAGAAAGAAGCTAAAGCCAAAACAGCAAAAGTTATATTAAAAGAAATTCGTTTTGGACCTCAAACCGATGAACATGATTACAATTTCAAATTGAAACATGCTCAGGGATTTTTAAAAGAAGGCTGCAAAGTGAAAGCTTATGTATTTTTCAAAGGACGTTCAATTCTTTTCAAAGAACAAGGTGAAGTTTTACTGCTTCGTTTTGCAAATGACCTTGAAGACTTCGCCAAAGTAGATCAACTACCACAATTGGAAGGAAAACGTATGATTATCATGTTTTCACCGAAAAAATCAAAATAAGCAGTTGACATAGAAATAAGATTACACAATTTAATATAAGTAACAATGCCAAAAATGAAAACTAATTCCGGTGCTAAAAAAAGGTTCACCCTTACCGGATCAGGAAAGATCAAAAGAAAACATGCTTTTAAAAGTCACATTTTGACTAAAAAAACAACCAAGCAAAAACGTAACCTGACTCATTCAGCTCTTGTTCACAAGACAGACTTGACAAATGTTAAAGAAATGCTTTGCTTGAAATAGTCAATTTATTCTTTTAAAATCTCATTTTTCTTAGTCTAAAACCGAATGCCTTTAGCCTAAAGTTCGCTTTAAAACGCGACGCTAACATTCACAAATCATTTAATTATGCCAAGATCAGTAAATCACGTTGCTTCACGTAAAAGAAGAAAAAGAATTTTAAGCCTTACCAGAGGCTATTTTGGAGGTCGTCGTAATGTATGGACCGTCGCAAAAAACACATGGGAAAAAGGGTTACAATATGCTTATCGTGACCGCAAAAACAAAAAACGTAACTTCCGCGCATTGTGGATTCAACGTATCAATGCTGCCGCACGCTTAGAAGGTATGTCATATTCAAAACTAATGGGTGCCTTACACAAAGCCGGTATCGAAATGAACCGCAAAGTCCTTGCTGACTTAGCGATGAATCATCCTGAAGCTTTCAAAGCTATCGTATTAAAAGCTAAAAACGCTTAAGAAATTAACTTGCCTTGATCTGTATTTGTTTATTAGAAACAAAACATATTTGATTTAAAAACTGCTGAATTTTCATTCAGCAGTTTTTTTTGGTAGATATCACAAAAAAAAAG